>DUUN01000481.1 GCA_012841535.1 Gallicola sp.
AGGGATGCTCACCCTTTTCAGGGGGGCTTACTTTTGAGAATAATAGAAAACTAAAAAAACATGTCTGATAATATGACGGTTGGAAGTCAAGCAAAATTAAAATCAGTTTTTATCGGACGGCAATGATATCAAATATTATGATTAGACCCAAACAAGAAAGAATTAAAGTAGCTTATATCCTTAATAATGCTCCTAATTACAGAGATGTATTATTGCAAGAATTGGGCAAATTTGTTGAATTAACAGTATTCTCATTTAGCGGAACAGCAGCTAATTTAAAGGATCCTGTAAAAAGAATTGGCTATGAATACGTTGAACTATCACAAAGATTAATTTTGGGAATAAGTTTTCAATTGAAAGAATTCACAGCATTGAGTGGTGATTATGATGTTATCATTTTAGGTTTTGATATTCACCGACCTTTTCGTTTCCTAAATTTACTCAGAAAAAAAAGAATAATATTTTCAGGGCTTATTTATGGGAGAAATGAAGAAAGTTTCATAACCCGATTTGCACGAAGACGAATTCTGCCAATTGCTGAAGGTGTATTGGTATATTCAGATATGGTAAAGGAAAAACTTTCAAAAGAAATCTCAAAACCAATTTTATCTTTTAATAATACTTCATTTAGTGAAAAAGATATTCAAATATTGCCATTTGATTTTAGTGATAACGTATTAAATCTGATTTGGGTGGGCAGATACCAAAAACGCAAAAAATTAGAACGACTTGTGAATCTAGCCCGAAGAAATTCAAAAGTTAACCTCCGATTAATTGGGCCGGGTATAAAAGAAAATATCCAGTTAAATAATGAGGATAACAATATCAAACTTTATTCTGAATTATATGGAGATGATTTAATTCAACACTTTGAATGGTCTCATGCAATATTTAATACAGGACACGCAGGCTTGATGGTTATGAATAGTGCCAGGTTTGGAAGACCAATATTTATAGACAATGATTCTTACCATGCCCCCGAAATTCAACTGGCAAAAGATGCATCGCAGGTATTCTTAGACTTTGGTAATGAGGAGGAAGTAAGAGAGTTAGTTGAAAAGTGTATAACAAATCGTGATTTCTTAATCGAACAAGGCAAAATATTGGCCAATGTAATGAAAGAGAAATTCACCGTAGAATATATGGCTCAACAATATCTAAAAGCAATAAAGGGTGAATGGGAATAGGTTATTTTGATCAATGAGATAGAAATTAAACATAATAATATTCACAACCTAATCAAAATATAGGTGTTTTATTGATTTTTTTAAAATTAAATTTATGTACTACCCAGCATTCATTGAATTACTAATTCGAACAGTATACTTTAAAGCATTCCAATCTTTATCATCCAAAAAGAAAAAAAAATCAAAAAATAAAATTTCGATAAATCAACTCGATCACATTATAAAGGATTATCCCATTAATAAAGGGGATAGTTTGATGGTTCATTCATCATTAAGTAAAATTGAGGCACAACCAGAAATAATCATAAAATATTTACGTTCTATCATTGGAGAAGAGGGAACGCTGTTAATGCCCACACATCCTAAATTAATTAAAGAGGACGGATTCTTAAAGTATGATATACAAAAATCAAAAAGTCGAGTAGGATATCTTACTGAAGTTTTCAGGAACTCAAGCGATGTATTAAGGAGTAAACTTCCTTTTGCTTCACTAGCCATTTCAGGTCCTAAAGCTGAGGAATATCTTAAAGATGAGTTATACACAAACGTATTACCTCACGGGAAAATGACACCATACCAAAAATTCTGCCTAGATGGAGGCAAAGTACTGTGTATTGGTGTATCTGCAGGAAATAGGGCTACAGTAAAGCACGTTCCAGAAGAAGTACTAGATGATGAGTTCATTTTGAAAAATGTCTTTATTAAGAAAAATGTGAGAATCTATAATGATGGGAAGTTCTACCATGAATTAACAGTTAGAGAGCGTACAGAAGATTTAATTCCATTCTTAGCAAATTCCAGATTGGAGCGAGACCTTGTCAAGAATGGGATTATTATAAAAAGAACTGTAAATGATATTCCCATCGATTATCTTGATGCGAAAAAGTGCTATGAATGGATGCTCTTGAAAGCAAAAAACGGATATATAAGGTATCCATATGCAAAGTATATACCGAAATATCGTATAACAAAAGCTATTGACTAGATGAATATTATTAGAAATAAAAAGCCCATTTGCTTCTTCGGAAATCAAATTTTACTTAATTTTGTAAATAAGTTGTATTTTTATGATACTTTTTCATTAAAGCTAAATAGACAGCTTGTCTTACCTTATCCATGGTACAAAACTTTTCTCGGTAGAATTAGAGTTTTCAGAAGGATGTTGCGATTAGGTGTAATGAATGGTCTTTATTTTAATGAGAAGTTATTTGTTACATTTGATAATAAAATTTATTGTATTGATCCATTAACTTTAAATATCAATGCCGAGTACTTTTTTAAAAAAGAAAGAAAAACTCTAAATTTAGCGGTTATAAACAACATTGAACACTTTGACAATGGATTATATTTTGGAGAGTATTTTGGTAATTCTACAAAAGAAGAGGTACATATTATTAAAAGAGATATATCAGGGGGATATAGTATTGCCTATAAATTTCCTAAAGGTACTATTAATCACGTTCATAATATTATTCCAGACCCTTACAATGATTGTGTATGGGTATTAACTGGTGATTTCGGAAATGCAGCATCTATATGGCAAGCAAAGAATAATTTCGAGACAATGAATCCGATCTTAAGTGGTTCCCAACAATATAGAGCATGTGTTGCCTATCCGAGTAAAAACGGTTTATTATACGCTACTGATACACAATTTGAGAACAATCATATTAGACTTTTGTGTTTCGAGAGAAATAAGTGGAAAACAAAAAAAATATTCCCACTAAATGGATCTGTGATTTACGGATGTAGCTTCCAAGACAAGTATGTCTTTTCAACAACAACTGAACCCGCTGATTCACATAAGAACATGATTTGCAAATTATTTGACACTAAAAGAGGACCAGGGATATTAAAAAACGAATCTCATATTGTTATGGGAAGTTTAAATAAAGGATTTGAAATCATTACAAAGAAGAAAAAAGATCTTTTGCCCTATAGATTATTCCAATTTGGAACAATATTCTTTCCTCAAGGGAATAATCCCACGGATAATCTATTCTCGTACAGCATCGGAAATATTAAAAATGATATGGATACAGAGATTAGACCATTCTAAATACATTTCAATTTCATTTAATTAAGGAAACGACTTAGAATACTGATAAATAGCTTTTAAAGTATTTTCAAGTTTGCCGTTTTCTTCTTACCTTTACAGGGTATACGGGGATTATTCTCCGAGAGAACTTAAAACAGACAAACGTGAAACAATAACAGAGAAAATGGATTATGAACTTGAAAGCAAAGAGTTTACGAGCTGCTCACAAGGTGGCCTTACAGGGTTATTTTCAAGGAATAGAGAGCTGAGCCTCAGTCGGTTAATATTTCTCATCATGTCTATCAACTGTTCCATACAGCGGAAGCTGGACCGTTTTTACAAGTCGCTCAACAAAAGTGAATTGAATTGGTATTGACACTATCTCGTGGTACGGACATACGGAGCGATGTATACTGGCTTACGAGAAGAACCGGAAATTTGTATATGAGCCGTTTCAGACCTACGGTTATGCCGAGGTGGTGAACATAGACGGTAAGGAGGAGCTGGTAGCAGTCACAAAAAAAGAATTGAAGGATGAATTAAAATTGACCAACAGTCAATTGGATGAATGGTTGAAAATTGGGACTGAGAAAGATTATCTGATAAAAAAGGGCAGACCTGTTTCATTTATGATTAATCCTGAGATAACGATAAGATTAATATCATAATATAGACAGACGATTAATAAATCTCATTAAAGCTGCAGAATTAAAAATTTATGAAACAAATCATACAATCCTTTAAAACAGGAGAAACAATATTAGAGGAGGTGCCTGCTCCTCAGGTTAAAAGGGGGTGCTTGCTTATCAGGACTTCAAAGTCGTTAGTGTCTTTGGGCACGGAGCGTATGCTTGTGGAGTTTGGCAAGTCTAATTACTTGCAGAAGGCGAAGCAACAGACTGATAAGGTGAAGCAGGTGCTTGATAAGATTAAGACTGATGGACTGAAACCAACGGTTGAG
>DUUN01000211.1 GCA_012841535.1 Gallicola sp.
ATGAACCGAAAATGATTGACTTTAAAATTGAAATCTTATATTATTAAGTTAGGCATGATATTATTTCATGCTTTGATACCACTAACGACTTAAAATGTTAGAGCGTATCAACCAAAACCCCCTGAAGGAGAGACGAAAGTCTCTCCATTTTTTGTGTTTTAAGCCGATAAATAAAGGGTTTGTGAGATTTTTAAAATTACAATAAAGTAGTAAAAACTACAAATGAGCTACAAAAAACTACAAAACCATAGATAAGATAAGTAAAGAAAAGAATAGTCTAGAAAAGAAAAGAGAAGAAAAGAATAATATAGAGGAGAAGAGAGAAGATTTAATTATTTTGTCTGGCAACGACATTGTTGTAAAAGATGTTATTGATTATTTAAATAAGAAAATTAATTCTTCATACAATTGGGAAAATGAAAAGATAAAAGGTCTTATTAATAATTGGATAGAAAAAGGATATAAAACACTTGATTTTCAAATAGTTATCGATAAGAAATTTGATGAATGGAAAGATACTAAAATGGTAGTACATTTTAACCCATATACTTTGTTTGGAGATAAGTTTGAAAACTATTATAATCAACCAGTAAAGAAGAAAACGTTAAATGATATTTCTATGAAAGAATTAGAGAAAATGATAGAATCAAGAAAAAATGGAGAAGAAAATGAAAATAACCCATTTAGCTTTTATTAAGTGTATGAAATATCTAAATGCTTGTTATTCTAAAAGCATGGATCAAGAACAGTTAGAAAGCTGGTTTGAATATTTTAGTGATATATCTTATTCAACGTTAAATAATGCTATAAAAGAAATAGTATCAGAATCAAAATACTTTCCAACGATTTCACAATTAAAAGATAAATGCAAAGAAATAAATAAAAAGTATATTATTTCAATCATAGATAAAATGAAAGAAAGTGGATACTTTAAAAAAGGTGTTGAAGAATTAACGGATTCTCATGCTAGCAATAGTTATTTTAAAACTCTTATGTGGTTAGATGAGGGAAATCTAACGGAATTTGTAGAAAACGATATTAAAGATTTTCTTAAACAAAATAAGCAAATAGAACAAAAGAATAAAAAACTATTAAACAATGTTAAAAACTTGTAGTGTATGTGGAAAGATACATGACTTTAATATCGTATGTAAAAGAACATATAGGTATAAAAAGAGTAGTAAAAGCGATAGATTCAGAAGTACATATGAATGGAAACAGAAAAGAGAAGAAGTAAAAAAAAGAGATAAATATTTATGTCAGGCATGTATACATGGATATGATGGTGCACCATTCATGTTTAACTATAAAGACTTACAAGTACACCATATAGTATCAATAGATGAAGATTATTCTAAAAGATTAGATAGTACAAATCTAATAACATTATGTCCTATGCATCATAAGAAAGCTGAACAGGGAATAATAACAAAAGAAGAATTATTAAAAATGATAGAAAGCCAATAGACTCCCCCCTAGGGTAGCGATACTAAAAAATTATTTTTTTCTCCACCCACAGCCCACTCAAATTCACACAATTTTAAGTTTTTCGTGAGTTTTTTGGAAAATGGAGTATTTGATAAAGATGAAATTATTGGCTCAATGTGAGCCTTTTTTGATGAAAAAAAAGCATTAGCAAATACTAATACTCAATTATTTTGAAGTCTAAAGGATCCTCATTAATTATTTCTAAAGAATATTTTAATTTTAGTAGTTTAATAACTTCAGCTTTCATTTTTTTATAATTCTTACATATAAGATTAAACGTATCAAAAGCAGAATTGAAATGCTGTTTAAACGTTGCTTCCCACATAGCATTTCTATAAAATGAGCTAGCAATATAAAATGCTATTACTTCAGGAATAACATATTCTTCTAAATAACCATCATAGTTGTCATAAAAAGGATCAATAACCTTTTCACACTCTTCATCACTTATATCTTCATCAGTACATTTTCTTAACATATACACCTCCATATGTATTAATCACTCTAAATAAAAAATAATACAAGTATATTAAAAAATAAATTGAAATATTCAAGAAAATATTGAAATAATTAATGTGACATGATATCATTAAATTATGATGAGAATAGATGGAGGATATGAATATGGCAGTGAGCTATAAGAAACTATGGAAATTA
>DUUN01000290.1 GCA_012841535.1 Gallicola sp.
CAATACCATTATCAAAACACGCTACAATATCATTTTCATTTACAACAAAGTATGTTTTTCCATTCAATTCTTTTTCTTCTATTTTTGCAGATAACTCAATTCCTAGTTCAAGCATTACTTGAAATAATAAATCTAATGCTGTTCTGTCTTCTTTAACATTGCCAACAAGTTGATCAAGTAAGTTTTGATTAAGCTGATTAGGACTATAATAAACATCGTTCATATTAGAGGAGTCAAATTTTAAGACTCTAAAACCAAAATCTAAATTATTTGATATTTCTTTTTCTCCTTTAATTGCTTCTCCTGCATGCTTTATCCTATTCTCTCCAATATCGCAAATTGATTTATACCCATTTTTATAAGCCTCACTATCTATGTCACAACTCTCATTCAATTGAATCATTATAAACTTTCTTTTACCGTCATCCCCCGAATTCAGTTTCATTACAGCATGTGCAGTCGTTGATGATCCAGAGAAAAAATCAAGTATAGTAAAATCTTTTCCAGGGACCATCTTAATTAACATTTTAATAAAATTAACGTTTTTAGGATTGCTAAAAATAGATTTAAGCGATATATTACCAATCATGAAATCAGCACTTTCGGTTTTTAAATCATATTCGTCTGTAGTATTTATAAGCGTTTTTTGTTGAGAATATGCATTGCGATCCTTCTCATAAATTGAATTTTCTTTGAATATTAAAGAATTTTCTTTATGAATCTCCATGAATTTGTCTTCTGTATAAGTGTTTTCTAATAATCTCTCACAATTGTGACTTTGATAAACTTTATAACCTAAATTTATTAGTTCCTGATTATACTTTTTAAACTCATCTTTTTGAAGAATTATGTGATTTGTTTTTTTGTTGTAATATACAGTATAGTTTTTATCGCTATTTATATTAGTTAATACTTTGTTTGTAGACTCACCAACTAATACCCGTTTTCCATGTGTAAAGTAACCATATTCATCTTTTTGTAAATCCTTTTTTGAAACTATACTTTCGAATTTTTCAGCTAGATTATAATTTTTCGCATAAATAAGACAATATTCATTATTTATCGATACAAACTTACCATTTTTTCTTCCTTTAGGATTATTTTCTATAGATAACACGGCTACAAAATTACTTTCACCAAAAATCTCATTTGAAATTTTCATTAGATTTGAAAGTTCATTATCATCAATGCTCATAAAGATAAAACCATCATCAGATAGTATGTCTTTTGCTACCTTCAATCTTGGATACATCATATTTAACCAATCAGTATGAAATCTACCATTAGAGTCCGTATTTTGAAATAATCTATTCCCTTGCTGGTCAACTTGTCCACTTTTCTCCAGATATTCATTTGTAGATTGTGAAAAATCATCTTCATATACAAAATCATTGCCAGTATTATAAGGCGGATCAATATATATCATCTTTATTTTCCCCAAATATGTTTCTCTTAATAGTTTTAAAACATCAAGATTATCACCTTCAATATAAAGGTTTTTGGTATTATCAAAATCAACAGATTTTTCTTTAATCGGTCTTAAAGTAGCATTTATTCTACTGTTTGCTAAAAGAATAGATTTCTTTTTGTCTGGCCATGTCATTTGATATCTTTCTTGTCTATCATCGATTAGTATTGTTGATAACTCTTGCTTAAGAATATCAAAATCTATTTTCTTGACCA
>DUUN01000865.1 GCA_012841535.1 Gallicola sp.
TCAAATACTGACCAGCCAACAATTTCATCAGCAATAATATCATTAACATTATCTACTGCTTTAGTAACACCTTTTCCTAAATATCTACTTTTATCTCCATCTCTTAACTCAACTGCTTCATGTGCTCCAGTAGATGCTCCTGAAGGAACCATAGCTAATCCCACAGCTCCTGAATCGGTTGTTACTTCAACTTCGACAGTTGGATTTCCTCTTGAATCTAATACTTCCCTTGCATATATGTCTATAATTGTACTCATTATAACCTCCTATAGTTTTTTAATAAGTGATTTACCAGTCATTTCTTTTGGTTGTTCAATATTCATAATATCTAATATAGTTGGAGCTATATCAGATAATTTACCGTCTTCTAATTCTAAATCCTTTCTTGGAAACTCAATGAAAGGAACTTTATTTGTAGTATGTGCTGTAAATGATTCTCCTGTAACTTTATCAATTAAATATTCACTATTACCATGATCAGCAGTAATAAATAGAGTTGTATCATTTTTTTCTATAGCTTCTAATACTTTTCCTATACATTTATCTACAGTTTCAACAGCTTTTATAGCAGCGTCTAAAACACCTGTATGGCCGACCATATCTGTATTAGCATAATTCAAAATTATTAAGTCATATTTGTTATCATTTATGGCTTTAACAACATTTTCAGTAACTTCAATAGCACTCATTTCCGGTTGTAAATCATAAGTTGCTACTTTTGGAGAAGGAATTAATTTCCTATCTTCTCCTGGGTTAGGTTCTTCATTACCACCATTAAAGAAAAATGTTACATGGGCATATTTTTCTGTTTCAGCAATTCTTAATTGTGATAAATTATTTTTTGAAATTACTTCCCCTAAAGTATTTTTATGAACATCTGGTGGAAATGCAATTTTAACATTTTCTATTGTTGCATCATACTGAGTCATGCAAATATAAGTTATATTCTTTAGAACTTTTCTTCTTTCAAATCCATCAAAGTCTTTATCTATTATTGCTCTAGTTAATTCACGAGCTCTATCTGGTCTAAAGTTAAAGAATATAATAGAGTCGTTATCATTTATTAATCCTTGAATATTTTCGGATATTATAGTTGGAACAAGAAATTCATCGGTAACTTTATTTTCATAGGAGTCAGTAATTGTTTTAATAATATTATCTGATTTATTACCTTCTCCAAGTACTATGGAATTATAAGCTTTTTCAACTCTATCCCATCTTTTATCCCTATCCATTGCATAATATCTTCCAGCTATTGTAGCTAATTTACCAACGCCTATTTCTGCCATTTTATTTTCTAATTCAGCAATATCATTTTTAGCAGCAGTTGGAGAAACATCCCTACCATCTAAAAAAGCATGGACGAATACATTTTCAAAATTATTTAGTTTACATAGTTCTAAAAGAGCAAATAAATGGTCCATATGGCTATGAACACCACCATGGGATACTAATCCTAATAGGTGTAAATTACTATTGTTTTTCTTAGCATTATTTATAGCGGACAATAATTGCTCATTTTCAAAGAAGCTTCTATCTTTTATAGCTTTTGTAATTTTTGTTAAATCTTGATAAACTGTTTTACCAGCTCCAATATTTAGATGTCCTACTTCAGAGTTACCCATCTGTCCTTCAGGTAATCCAACAGCTAGACCACTTGCTTCTAAAGTTGAATGAGGATATTCATTTAGTAATTTATCAAAATTAGGAGTATTAGCTAAATTTATAGCATTACCTTCATAATTTTCTCCTATTCCCCATCCATCTAAGATCATTAACATTGTTTTTTTCATATTTACCTTCTAAAATTTACTAATGATGCATAACTATCAGCTTCTAAACTAGCTCCTCCAACTAAAGCACCATCAATATTTTCTTTTTCCATTATTTCTGTAACATTACCAGGTTTAACAGAACCACCATATTGGATTCTAACTTTGTCTGCTAATTCTTCATTATATAATTCTTTTAATAAATTTCTAATGAATTTACACATTTCTTCAGCATCGTCACTAGAAGCTGTTTTTCCAGTACCAATTGCCCAAATAGGTTCATAAGCAATTACTACTTTTGCAATGTCATCAGCAGAAACATCTTTTAAATCATTAATTAATTGATTTCTAACTTTTTCCTCTTGCTTGTTGTTTTCTCTTTCTTCTAAAGTTTCTCCACAACATAAAATTGGATTAATATCATGTTTTAAAGCAGAAATAACTTTTTTATTAATTAAATCATCATCTTCACCGAATATTTCTCTTCTCTCTGAATGTCCTATTATTACGTATTCAATTCCCAAGTCCTTAAGCATTAAAGGTGAAACCTCACCAGTAAATGCACCAGATTCTTCAAAATACATATTTTGACATCCAACTTTTATATCTGAATCTTTTAACATATCAATAGCAGAGTATGCACTAGTAAAAGGAACAACAACTACTTTTTCTACATCTTTATCTAAATTTAATGAAGTAATGTCTTTTAATAAACTTATAGTTTCTGTAACAGTATTGTTCATTTTCCAGTTACCTGCAATTATTGGTTTACGCATAATTCCTCCTATTTATCACTAATAGCTGCAACACCTGGAAGTTCTTTTCCTTCTAAGAACTCTAAAGAAGCTCCTCCTCCAGTTGAAACATGTGTTACTTTTTCTTTATATCCTGCTTTTTCTATTGCAGATGCAGAATCTCCTCCACCAATAATAGTTATAGCATTTGATTCTGCTAATGACTTAGCTATAGCAAAGGTACCTTTACTAAATTGTTCAACCTCAAATACTCCCATTGGCCCATTCCAAACAACTGTTTTTGATTTCTTTATTTCCTCTGAAAATTCCTCTATAGTTTTAGGCCCTATGTCAAATCCTGCAATATCATCTGAAAAATCATTAACAGAAATAATTTCTGCCTTTGCAGTATCTGTCATTTCTTTTGCTGCAACTACATCAGTTGGTAAGAATAATTTTACTCCTTTTTCTGTAGCCTTATCCATTAATTCTTTTGCTAAATCTATTTTATCTTCTTCTAATAAAGATTTACCTACATTTTTACCTTCGGCCTTTAAGAAGGTAAAGGCCATACCTCCACCAATAATTATAGAGTCTACCTTATTTAAAAGATTTTCAATAACACCAATTTTATCACTTACTTTAGCACCACCTAAAATTGCTATAAAAGGTCTTTCTGGATTTTCTAAAGCCTTACCCATTATATCTAGTTCTTTTTCTACTAAAAACCCTACTGCAGATGGTAATAAAGAAGATACACCAACATTAGAAGCATGTGCTCTATGGGAAGTACCAAAAGCATCATTTACATATAATTCTCCTAAACCTGCTAATTCTTTTGCAAATTCTTCTCCATTTTTTGTTTCTTCATTACGATATCTAGTGTTTTGTAGTAAAGCTACTTCCCCATCTTTTAAATTATTAACTTCATTTATAACATTGTTGTCAACAACAACATCAGAATCTAAAAATTTAACTTCTTTATTAATAAGTTCAGATAATTTTTTAGCTACTGGGGCTAAAGAAAATTCTTTTTTAGGCTCTCCTTTTGGTCTACCTAAATGAGACATAAGAATTACCCTAGCGTTATTATCTATTAAATATTGTATAGTTGGTATTGCTGCAACAATTCTTGCATCATCAGTAATAACACCTTCTTCAGTTTTAGACATTGGAACATTAAAATCTACTCTGACTAAAACCTTTTTTCCATTTACATCTAAATCTTTAACGGATTTTTTATTTAACATAGAATTCACCTCGTTCATTCTTTAAATAAGCCCAGTCAAAGACTGGGCTTATTAATTTATTATATAACTATTTTGTAGCAACTAATTTAGCTAAATCTACAACTCTTTGAGAATATCCCCACTCATTATCATACCAAGAAACAACTTTTACAAAATTACCATCTATAACTGTTGTTAAATCAGCATCAAATATTGAAGATCTTGGATCTCCTTGGAAATCTATAGAAACTAGTTTTTCATCAGAGTATCCTAAAATGCCTTTCATTTCGTTATTAGCAGCATTTTTAATAGCGTTGTTTACATCTTCTTTAGTAACATCTTTATCTAATTCAACAGTCAAGTCTGTTAAAGATACTGTAGGGGTTGGAACTCTTACTGCAAATCCATTTAGTTTACCTTCTAATTGTGGTAATACTAATGCAACTGCTTTTGCAGCACCAGTAGTAGTTGGAACCATACTTAAAGCAGCAGCTCTAGCTCTTCTAATATCTCTATGCTTATTATCATGTAGATTTTGATCTCCTGTATAAGCATGAATAGTAGTCATTAAACCTCTTTTTATACCAAAGTTTTCATCTAAAACTTTAGCCATAGGTGCTAAACAGTTAGTTGTACAAGAAGCATTTGAAATAATATTATCATTTTCAGGATCGTAAGTTTCTTCATTTACACCCATAACAATAGTTTTTATTCCTTTACCAGGAGCTGTTAATATAACTTTTTTAGCACCTGCTTGAATATGCTTACCTAGGCCTGCTTCATCTTTAAATGCACCTGTAGAGTCTATTACTAATTCTACTCCTAATTCTTTCCATGGTAAATTAGCTGGATCTCTATCATTTACAATTTTTACTGTTTTACCATTAATTACAAATGAATCTCCTGCAACTTCAACAGTACCATTGAATTTTCCATATAATGAATCATATTTAAATAAGTGAGCCATTGTATCAATATCTGTACTAAAGTTTATAGCTACTAATTCTAAATCTTTTTCATCTCTTTCAAAAATTTGTCTTACTACATCTCTACCAATTCTACCAAAACCATTTACTGCTACTTTCATTAAATTTCCTCCTTAAATTTAGATATTGCTATCTTTTAATTCAATTATTTTTTTTGCACATTCTTCAGTAATTATTAAAGTAATATCTTTCCTTACTTCAGAAATAGCAATTATCGCCTTTTCTTTTTCATCATCACCAGCTATGGCAATAACATCCTTAACATTTAGAAATTGTTCCAAACTTATTCCTATAGACTTAGATTTTAATACTATATTCCCATTTATATCAAAATAATTTCCAAATGCTTCTGCAACCGCATTATTTTCTATTAACAGATTTTTTTCCTTTTCAGATAATAAACGACGATTTGCCATTTTAAGGGCATCTCCAATACCAAAAACCAATAAATCTAAATGATTGATTAAATTTAATGTTTTTTGAACTTCTGGTAATTTAGAAATATCCTTTAAGTTATCTAAATCAAAATCATCTGGTAAATAAAAGTTTGCGTATTTTGAATTTAGTTTTTCTGCTAGTTTTACAGCTAGGATATTGGCTTGGTTCTTTACTGACCCCATTAAGCTCCCTCTTACTGGAACTATTACAATATCTGAAAAACTTTTATTTGTTTGTATATTTTCAATGGTTTGTCCAATAGTTGAACCACCAGTTATACCAATTATCATATTGTTTTTTATATTCTTCAAAAAGTAATTACTTGACACTTTAGCCAGTTCAAGTCTGCCGTTTGATTCATAAATACTACCTTGGGAAATAATAACTTTTTTTATTCCAAGTAAGTTTTTGATTTTTTGACTTAATTCTTCATGACTATATAAATCCTTTATAAAATCAGATGCTTCATCTAGTACGGCAATACCTTCTTTTGTAATATTCATACCCACTTGCTCTATTATTATTAAATTCATTTGAAAAAGTTTTTCTGTTTCATTACGAATTAATCTTTCATTTAAATTTAAAATATTAGATAGTTTTCTTCTGCCGATATTATTATTCATTTTAATTTCATTTAGAATATTATATCGTTGTAGCATTTTTTCCTTATAATCGGGGTATAGAATATCGATTATATTTTTATTCATAGGCACCACTCTTTTTTGTCCCATAAGGGACAATTTCGTTTATATAGATAATACTACAATTTACAAATAAATGCAATAAAAAAAGCCAAGATAATTTTCTTGGCTATATTAAATCTAAAAAATTATTTTGTTTTAAGGCTTCAAATAAAATAATATTAACGCTATTGGCTAGATTTAATGATCTTTTTAAATCTTTTATCATTGGTATACGAATACAATTATTTCTATTTGAATTTAAAATTGATTCAGGAATTCCGGCAGATTCCTTTCCAAACATAATATAATCACCATCTTTAAATTTAGCCTCTGCATATGTTTTGTTTGTTTTAGTAGTTGCGTAATATATATTTATATTTTGATTCTTATTTAAAAAATCTTCATAGTTATCATAAATTTCTATATTAACGTCTTTCCAATAATCAAGTCCAGTTCTTCTTAAGGTCTTATCATCCATTTTAAAATAGAAAGGCCTTATAAGATGAAGTTTTGAATTTGTTAAAAGACAAGTTCTTCCTATATTACCTGTATTTGCTGGTTTTTCAGGTTCTAATAAAACTATATTAAACATAATATCTCCTAAACTTATTTTTTATTATAGTATAAACAACAGTTTTGAACACTGCATATCTCACAAGCAGGATTTCTAGCTTTACAAACCCTTCGCCCATGAAAAATTAAAACATGATGACTTTTGCTCCACCTGTCTTTTTTTATTCTCCTGCGTAATTGTTTTTCAGTTTTTTCTACATTATCTGCATTGGCAATTCCTATTCTATTAGAAACTCTAAAAACATGAGTATCTACTGCTATACTAGGAATATTAAAAGCATTAGATAGAACTACATTTGCTGTTTTTCTACCTACACCTGGTAGTTCTATTAACTTTTCCATAGTTGCAGGTACTTTTGAATTATAGTTTTCTATTAAGATTCTTGAAGTACTTAAAATATTTGCACTTTTAGTTTTATAAAAACCACAGCTTTTAATTTTTTTACCTAACTCCTCAGTAGATAATTCTACCATTTTTTCAGGTGTATTATATTCTTTAAATAGAACATCAGTGGTTTTATTTACTTGAACATCTGTACACTGGGCAGATAAAATTGTAGCAACTAATAATTCATACGGTGTAGAAAAGTTTAATTCCGCTTTCGCATCGGGATAATCCTTTTCTAAAATATCCAATACTTTATCTATTTCTATTATTTTTAAATGTTTACTCATATCTATTCCTTTAAACTATATAATAATTCAATTTCCTCTTTATATCCCTCTAAATCATTAGGTGTTTCTAATATTATAGGTATATTTGTAAAATAATCATAATTAATAAAACTTTTAAAGGTATCAATACCTAGTGAACCTAGTCCAATTTTCTCATGTCTATCTTTTCGTGAATTAAATTCAGTTTTACTATCATTAAAATGTAAAATTTTAATATTATTAATACCTATTATATTATCAAATTCTTCCATAACATATGAAAACTTATTTTTTATATTATAACCTGCACTGAATATATGACATGTATCCATACAAATTCCAACTTTTTTATAATTTAAATTATCCATAATATATTTTAATTGTTTAAAATCATATCCTAATTCTGTACCTTTTCCAGACATAGTTTCTAAACAAAGAGTAAATTTATAGTCTTCATCTAGTATAGAATTTAATCCTTCTATAATGAAATCCAAACCTGTTTTCTCACCTTGCCCAACATGGGAACCAGGATGAAAAACATAATTTTCTACTCCTAGTTTTTTAATTCTTTCAAAATCATCTTTCATTAATTCAATACTATTATTTCTTACAGATTCTTTATTTGATGCTAAATTCATAGTGTATGCCCCATGACAAACTACTGGGCCAAAATTATATTTGTTGAGACCTTCATTGAATTTAGAAATTTCATCATTTTTTATTTTTCTAGATTTTGAGCCTCTTGGATTCCTAGGAAAAAACTGGAAAGTATTTGCCTTATATTTAATTGATTCATTAATTGCATAATGAAATCCCTTACTAGTCGTTATATGAAATCCTATTTTCATAAAATTACCCCTAAATTATTATAGCATAAAGTTAGTTAATAATATTTCATCTATGATATAATAATCGAAGGTGATTAGATGTTTAATTTACGAAAGAAAAATTTAGGAAAA
This sequence comes from Gallicola sp., assembly GCA_012841535.1. Classification (GTDB taxonomy): domain Bacteria; phylum Bacillota; class Clostridia; order Tissierellales; family Peptoniphilaceae; genus Miniphocaeibacter. The sequence goes on from DUUN01000865.1 coordinate 8,029, forward strand.
TTAGATAAAAAATTAGTTATAATACTATTAGCCTTATTAGCTTTTGGACTAGTGGTTTTATTTAGTGCAACTAGAAGCCTAGGGAATAAAACTATTTTAGCACAAGTCATTGCAACTATATTAGGCTTAATATCAATAGTATTTATTTTATTAATAGATACTGATTTCTTAAAACAAAATTATATGAAGATTTATATTGTTAGTATTGCCTTATTAGTTTTAGTTCTACTAATAGGTACTGGTAGAGAACAGTGGGGTTCTAATAGTTGGATTGTATTGGGACCAATTAGATTTCAACCTGCTGAAATTGTAAAAATCGGATTTATAATTTCGTTTTCTAGATTTATAGAAATAAA
>DUUN01000878.1 GCA_012841535.1 Gallicola sp.
AAAGAACAAGAAATGAGAGAGATTTACAAGAATATTTTTTAAAGAAGAAAGCAATTGAATTAAAAAACAGCAAGGAAATAAAAGATAAAATATATTATTACAAATATGTTGAGAGATTAAAAGTAAGACACATACCCTGCAAAGTAAATTATAGTCGCTCACGAACTTATGAATTATTAAAAGAAATAGAAGAAACATTAAACATCGGACAAAATCGGACAAAAGTTATGTAATAATGATAGTGTGAGAAAGTACAAACAAATGGCTTTCTCAATCCCTCTTTCAAAAATAGGACAGTTCAAAAGAACTTGTCAAAGCAAGTTTAATCTTGCTTTCTAATAATAAGTGATGACCGTGTGTATATAACACTTGAAATGGTCTAGTTGCAACGCATTTATTATCAGAAAGCAGTATTGAACTGCAAAGGTGATTCCGACCTAAACAGGAACTTAATACAAGCGGAGTGGCATAGTGAAGGAAACGAGGGACTTGTTAGACCACTCTATTTAATTAGTCCTTTACTTATAGTTTGGGACTTATAGAGGTTTTAGTCGTTGCACCAGTATAAGCAATGACTACATAATGGGTAATTAGTGTAATGGTAACATGCGTGACTGTCTATCACGCGCCACGAGTTCGATTCTCGTATTACCCGCCAAAAAGAAACCAAAGAGAGCAATCTCTTTTTTTATTGAGGTGTTATATGTCAAACAAAAATAAAATAATCAGATTAGAACTAATTAAAATATATGGAAAGATATGTTTTTTAGGAGAACCTTTAACAAAAGAGAACTACATAACGCTTCATCATATAATAGCCGAAAGAAATAAAGGCAAAACAAATATTGAAAACGGAGCATTACTAAGTTTATTTATGCACCAAGACTTACATTTTATCGAACATTGGTATTATGGCGAGTATGACTATCTAAACGAGTATTTAAAATATTACAAAGAAACACAAGACCAGATAGAAAAACAAAGGATGAACGCATATGTTAAAAAACTCACAAGAGAGATTAAAATCGACAAAGCCCGAAAATAAAAAAGAATTTGAATGTAAGATTGAGTATTTAATGAGAAATAGTTGTAGCCGATGTCCTAAAAATCGTGAATGCGAAGAGAGTGATAGAGATGAAAGAGATAATAGTAGACAAGATAAGAAGTTATCAAACTCTGGTTTACAAGAACGGAAACCGATCATTCCCCAAAAAGGAATATGAAAACTATAAAAAAGAAATAAGATATCAATTAGTAGGGTTACCGAAAATAGAAGATTTAAGAGAATTAGAGATAACAATTAACTTTAAATGTAAAAATAAAATAGTTGGTGATTTAGATAATATAACAAAACCAATTTTAGATATATTACAAATGAATGGAAATATACAAAATGACAAACAAATAACAAAACTTAATTTATCAAAAACATTTGGAAACAAAGAAAATAGTATTGAAATTGAAATAAAAGAAATATAGGTGATTGAGTGAACGAACTAATTAGAAAATTAGGCGACAAGGTTAAAGAAAAAGATATGACTTGGCAAGAAGTAGCAGATAAAGTAAATCAAGAATACGATACAGAATTAACTAGAGAAGCGGTGCGTAAGAGATACAACCGAATAATTAAGAATAAAAATAAACCCATTGAAGTTAATAAACAAGGAGAATATGAAACTTTATACGGGGATGGAACCGTTGAAGCACAAAAGATTGTTAATTTATCACCGAGTGAAAAGGCAAGTCCTGATTTAGTTTTAAAAAAATTAGGATATAACCCAAACGAGTGGGAATTAGTTATGATGTCATTTAGCAACTGGCAACAACACACAAAGGAACAAAGTACAAAAGAGTTATATGCAGTTAAGTTTAGAATAAAACCGAGATTAAAAGAAATAACAACAACTGATTATTTAGAAGCTGCGAAAAAGGTATTTGCAGAAGAAATAAAACCAATTAAATTAGATAAAAAAGAAGTTAAGAAAGAATTAGACAATGAATTAATGATTGAGTGTCCAGCAATTGAATTGCATTTGGGTAAATTAGCGCATTATATGGAAACAGGAGAAAACTACGACCATAAAATAGCGCAAGATAGATTCAAGCAAATAATGAGTGAGATAGTAGTAACTCAAGAGGTAACAAAATCAGGAACATTATTTATGGGAATAGGTAATGATTTTTTTAATACAGATACAGTTACTTATGCAACAACAAAAGGAACACCTCAAAATAATGATTTAAGATGGCAAAAAATGTTTTTGGTGGGTTTGAAATTATACACAGAGTCACTATTAGAATTAAGAAAACATTTTAACAAGGTAGATATCAACTTAACTATGGGTAATCACGATACTATGAATAGTTTTTATTTATTTATAGCATTACAACAATATTTTAAAGATGACAATGTAATTAACTTTATAGAAGATTACAAAAGAACACAATGTTATAAATTTGGTAAGTGTGCAATATTTACTAACCACGGAGAAAGCAATTTAAAAAGACTTACTAAGTCAATACCGGCAGAATTTTACGAAGAATGGGGAAGTTCAATATATCGAGAGTTGCATTTAGGTCATTTACATAAAGAGGTAGTAGTAGATGATGAAAGTGGATTAATTACAAGAAGAGTAGGAAGTCCATCAGGAACAGATGATTGGCATTACTCAGAAAGATTTATAGGAGCAACAGCAAGACATCAATTATTCTTGTGGCATAAAGAACAAGGATTATTAATGAGTAGATACATAACATTTAGTAAAAAAAAACTAAATAATGAGAAAGTTTTAATAAAAAGGTGATGTAAATGTATGAAACAATAACAGAGATATTAGGATTTGCAACATTTATTTTAATAATACTATCAGGAATAATATATGTGGTAGAAAGCATTAAGGATATGTTTAAGGGGAATAAGAAAATACCTACAAAGCAAATATGAGGATTGGAACGAAGAAGATTTAATTTATAAAAAGTATGGGAAGTTAATTATAGTTAAAAAGTAGGTGAAAGAATGACGTTTAGTATAATCATACCTAATTATAATTGTGAAAAGTAT
>DUUN01000690.1 GCA_012841535.1 Gallicola sp.
AAAAAGCCCAATGGTGCAAATATTACTGTCAATCCATGTATTACACCATAGCCAATAACCCAATAAAATTCAGTGATATTCTCTGCTGATGCAGCATAAATGGATGCACCTCTAATTATATTTGGAAACCTGTAAACAAATGGAAGACTTATTATGGTAATAGTTATTAATAGGAGAAATGTAGAATAAATAACCGTTTTAACAAATGAAATATCTTTATATTTAATGCCATAATTAACGATTAATAAAGAAGACATTACTGTTAAAAATGGTATTACAACACTATTTATAGTGTTAAAAAACTTATTCCCAGTTAAAAACAATAAGAAAGTTATTAGAGTGTATATAGACAAGAAAAGAATAACCTTACTTTTCAACAAATTTGGTAATAACACAACTGATAATCCAACATAACCCGCAAGAACTAAAGCTCCTCCTACAGGGATATATAACCATACTGGAGGAAAAAGTTGAGTGACAAGAAAACCAATTGTAATATATTTAAATAATTTGTGTCTCATTTCATATCAAATTTCTATATCTGATTGGAAAATGGTTTAATATTCTTAATTGCTCTATCAAGTGCACTTAAACCATTTCGTTGAATAATTGATTTGTAGATATTCTGATTATGAATAATTTGTTCTTTTAAGAGTGGTTTAGATAATTCATGTTCATTTAAATGAAAATCAATTGTAAAAACATGGTAACCATCTTTTGTTAATTGCTTATAAGTTATTCCGTCCTTATAAAGAAAAACTTTAATTCCATATCGTAGACACAAATTAATATTTCCAATAGCATGCTGCCTTAGAGAACCGAAAACAGCATATGAACAGGATTTTAACATCTCATTGTATTCGGGGGGGGGCAAAAATGATTCTAATACTAAATATTTACTATCTGACTCAGATTTTAAAATCTTTGCCAATAGTTTATTACCATAACTTAAAGGCATAATAATTTTTCGATCCATAACATCAATAGTTTTGAAAATTTTCATTATATCTAAATGATTATTCTCGAAACTAGCTGAATTACCTAGTAGTATATTTCCGTTTGACAAAGGGTAAGTCTCTGGAATCATTGAATCATCAAAATCACGAAATGAAGCCCTCTCCATCAAAAGTTCTCCACAAAAAAATCTATTTTGAGAAATTAGCTCATACTCAATTGGTAAAATTGGTATTACATAATTTATTTTCGGTAAAACTTTTCTATATTTGTGAACTTTCAAGTCAAAACCAAATTTGTCTTTTATGAAGCATCTTATTTTACTTTTATAAAACTTTAATTTTCCAAATTGCAATCTATCAACTTTATCTTTGACATCAATAGTTAATGGAAGATATAATTTTATATCTACTATCCCCGTAGAATAAATATCATACCCCCATGCCCACCATATATTAATTTTATTTTCATCTGTATTTAAAACATATTCATAAAAAGAGGGTGGCAAAGAATGATAAAACACAACACCAATGCTAGGATCCTTGAACAGGGATAAATATTTCTTTTTATCATAAACAAACTGAATTTTATGATACGATTGTGAATATTTAAATTTATAATTTTTCTTCTTTGAAAAAAAAACGTATAAATTATTAACCCCTTCAATTTTATCAAAAACTGATGAAATATGATCAAAAAATTTATCATCAGTAAAAACATGCAATATCTTCAGTATAGACATTTATTATAAAGTGGTAAGTTAATGCATCGTCCTTATATAACAGTCAACAGACAATACTATTTATTTCGAAGTACCTTTGCAGGGTTACCAACAACAACACTATTATCAGGTACATCATTCAATACTACTGATCCAGAACCGACTAACGCAAAATCACCAATATTCACATTTTCTCTAATAGTCGCATTAGTTCCTACATGAGCTCCTCTTCCAAGTGTCACATTTCCTCCTACCACACTATTAGATGTTATATGAGAAAATCTTTTCATCGTACTATCGTGACCTAAAAATGAGTTCGGTAACAAAATGCAATTATCTTCAACTGTTGTATCTGGAGATAGTTGAGAGAGGGGGGACATCAACACGCCATTACCAATGGAACAAAACCCCTTTGGAATAATAGCTGAAGGGTGTATTAAGGTCGCATATTTATTTCTTGGAATATTTAAAGAAGTAATTTTTTCAAAAACATCCTTCTCATTCTTCATCCCAACATATCCGATAAAGAAATAAACATCTTCATCTTCTAGATAATTCTTTACATCATTTGAAACCCCTAAAACGGGATATTTCTGATATTTCCCTACCAGTTCTCCTACAGGTACAACATCATTCAGAAAACCCATCACTTGATATGTTCCTAAATCATTAGCAACAGATGCAGCAATCATTCCAATTCCGCGACCGCCTAGTATGATTAGTTTTTTCATTCAATAGATTTTTTCTCAATTAATTTTTGTTTATTAATAATATTCTTAGCCATTTTTACCATTGGAGGTCCAATAAACTTGTTATCTTTTACTGCAACACCTTTTCCTTGTTTTACAGCTTCTTCCGATAATTGTAGCATTTCATTTGCCCATTCAAGGTCCTCTTTACTTGGCGAATAATATTTATGAACCAACGGTAATTCTTTTGGGTTTAACACAAGCATTCCTTCAAATCCTAAAGTGCGACCGATAATTAAATTCCGTTCAAGATCTTCTAGGTCATGTACTCTGATGTGAACTGTATCCACTGGAATTACATTGTTAGCTTTAGCTCCCATTGCAATCATGGATCGGGCGGTAAAAATACTTTGACTTTCTAGATCATGTTTTCCACCAAGTTCTGTCATGTAATCTTCACAACCAAAAGCAACTGCTACCAATCTTTCAGGACAAG
>DUUN01000430.1 GCA_012841535.1 Gallicola sp.
AAAAGAGCTAATGAATCAGCAGGCAGAAATTGCTTTACTCATCATGGGACCGATATTGTGCGTTTTTCTTATCTTTGCCAATTGGGCTGTGATTTTGTTGTATTCTACAAAATTCACTCCAATTAATGGAATGATTCAATGGTCAGCCTTAGGGATGTATTTTAAAGCTGCGAGCTGGTCTATTGCATTCATATTTTTGGCTAAAGGTGCGGCGAATTTATTTTTCTGGAGCGAATTTATTGCCAATGTATATATTTTACTCCTCAATATGGCAGGGTATCATTTTTTTGGATTAAATGGGTTGGGCATTTCTTTTATGATGGGATATTTTTTGTATTTAATCCAGGTATATATCATTACTCGAAAAAAATACGGTTTTTCTTTCAACCGTTTATTTTTCCATCTTTTTTTCATTCAATTCCTCTTGGGTATAGGATGTTTTTTTGTCACACTCTTTATCCCCACTCCCTGGTCATATTTATTTGGAACACTTCTGATAGCAATTTCTGCATACCACTCATTTAGAGAATTGAACAAACGTTTAGATATAAAGGGAGCAATAATCAATATTAAAAGGAATAGAGACAATGGAAAATAATATTAAAGCCTTAATGCTAAATTCTACAGTTTAAATGACAAATAAAAAAATAGTTTTTTATTATCCTAGTAATAATATCGGAGGAGCTCAATTATTATTTATGCGATTAGCAGAGTTTTTTATAAAAAATTTTAGTTCGGACTATGATATTTATTATATTGATTACGCAAATGGCTATGCCAAAACGAAATTAAATAATTCGAATATAATTTTTATAGATTATATTGATGGAAAAACTATCTCGTTGCCTGAAAATACTATAACGATTACTTCGCTAAATCATATATTTCATATTAACAGAATATTTGAATTTGATAATAATGTATTATTTATCTTTTGGTCAATTGCTCCCAATAATTTAAAAGGATATTTTCATTACGGTTCAAACTTTTATTATTTGTCAAAAAAAAGAAAGAGGATTTTTGCAACTTATTTAATAGAACTATATAGCAAGCATTTTTTACAATTTATGGATTATAGTAATTATATTTCAAATGCCGATTTTTTCCAATTTACTATATCAAAGCCTGAATATTTACAAATTCCTGTGATAATAGAGAGAAATTATGAAAAGATAGAAGCAGAAAATAATTTCGATAAAATTAGATTAGGATGGCTTGGTCGGATTGATGATGACAAAATAAATTCGATAAAAAATATATTTTTTGAAATCAATAGAAGCAAATACAAATCAAAAATAGATTTCTACATAATTGGTAATGGTAATTGTTTTGAATCCCTTATACAATTTAGTAGCCAATTTAATATAAATGCATTTTTTGTCGGACAACTCGAAGGGACAGAGTTAGAAAACTATATCTTGAAAAATATAGATATCGGTATTGCCATGGGAACATCAAGTCTTGAACTCGGTAAAATGGCAATACCTGTAATCATTGTAGATTCATACAGGAAAGTTTTTAGACATAAAAAATTAAAATACAACCTACTTTATTCAACGCCGGGTTATTCACTTGGTGATATTTATCCTTTTAAAAAGAATATGACAAGATTATTTTATTTTGATGAGGCATTGCAATTTATCCTTGATAATTATGATTCCTTATCAACATTAACATATAATTATGTAAAACATAACCACTCATTAACCGAAGTCTCGTCAAAGTTGAATAACATTATAAAAGCAGTAAATTTTAATGATTCTTATTATGAATGCAACATCATAAAAAATTTAGATCTTTTATATAGAAAACATAACAAAACATTTTTTATAAAAATTTTAGAATATTCCAAGAAAATATATCGGTTTATAGTACTCCCTAAAAATAGAACCATTAGTTAAGTTGAAAAAAATGACTAAATTAGTGGCGATTATGAAAACAACAAAAAGAAAATTTTCAGCCGGTTTTAAGGCTCAAGTAGCCATCGAGGCACTGAAAGAGAGAGAAACCCTTGCAGAGTTAGCCAAGCGTTTTGAAGTGCACCCTGTCATGATCAGTAAATGGAAACAGGAA
>DUUN01000594.1 GCA_012841535.1 Gallicola sp.
AAAAGGAGTTTGAAGAGAAAGTATGTAAAACTACGTTTGTACAGGATAACGAGTCCAAGTCGACTTATGGCGTTTTAAGAGGACTTCATTTTCAGAAAATGCCATACGCTCAAGCAAAATTAGTGAGAGTGGTTAAAGGCCTCGTTTTGGATATTGCAGTAGACATTCGCAAAGGCTCACCTACTTTTGGGAAACATATATCAACTGAACTTTCTGAAGAGAACAGACTGGAGTTTTTTGTTCCACGCGGATTTGCTCACGGTTTCGTTGTTTTAAGTGATGAAGCTGTCTTTCAATATAAATGTGACAACTACTATGCACCTCAATCAGAAGGTGGAATATTGTGGAATGATCCTATACTAAATATTGATTGGAAGATTCCAATGGAAGATATTATTCTTTCTGAAAAAGATAAAAGTAATCCTCTATTAGCAGACTCTGATTATTTGTTCAATTTTACAGAAGATCTATATGTATAATATTCTTGTTACCGGATCCAATGGTCAGTTGGGCAATGAGCTTCGAAGAATTGTTGAAGATAAAGATAAAATCAACAAATATTATTTTACTGATATTGCTGATTTGGATATTACGGATAAAAATGCAGTAACTGATTTCCTCATTAAAAATAATATTGATATTGTAGTTAATTGTGCCGCATATACTAATGTTGATAAAGCAGAAGACGACAAGGAGAAGGCAGATCTAATTAATCATATTGGGCCAAAAAATCTTGCAGAGGTATGCAGAGATAATAATTGCTTTCTGATTCATGTCTCTACAGATTATGTTTTTGACGGTACTAAAAACACACCTTATACAGAGAAAGACGAAACAAACCCTTTGGGCGTATATGGAATTACCAAACTAAATGGAGAAAATGCAATTATAAGTTCTGGTTGTGAGTATGTGATAATACGAACTTCATGGCTTTACTCTTCTTTTGGGAATAATTTCTTAAAAACGATACAAAAACTAACTGCAGAGAAGGATAGTATAAATGTTGTATTTGATCAGGTTGGTACCCCCACCTATGCAGGTGATTTGGCAACTGTCATAAATAATATAATTCTGAATGATAATAAAAATATAAAAAATCAGGTTTATCATTTTTCTAATGAAGGAGTTTGCTCTTGGTATGATTTTGCTATTGCAATAAATGAAGCATTTGGGCATAATTGTAAGGTGTTACCTTGTCACTCTGATGAGTTTCCAAGCAAAGTGACAAGACCAAATTTTTCAGTTATGGACAAAACGAGAATTAAAAAAAAGTTGGGAATAAAAATTCCATATTGGAAAAGCTCAATGCAAAAATGTGTGAAAACATTTGCTTTTGAGGTCTCTATTTAATAAAAACTTATGTCATATTCAGAAGAAAATAAACGACTAGCTAAAAACACTTTATTCCTCTATTTTAGGACTGCTGTTGTAATGCTAATTTCACTTTATACTTCTAGAGTGGTTCTTGATTTGTTAGGAGTAGAAGACTATGGGATATATAATGTAGTTGGAAGTATCGTCGTATTATTTTCATTTTTAAACTCTGCAATGACTCAGGCTTCTCAACGATTTATAACCTTTGAGTTAGGGAAAAAAGAAAGGTCTCAATTGCAAAAGGTATTTAACATGTGTTTGAATACACAAGCTATAATAGCCATTTCAATTATAATACTTGCTGAAACAATAGGTTTGTGGTTTTTAAACAATAGATTAAATATACCAAGTGAGCGTTTAACTGCTGCCAATTGGGTTTATCAATTTTCTATTCTTACTTTCTCTATTAATGTTTTGCGAGTTCCTTATGAGGGGACAGTAATTGCTTATGAAAGAATGTCATTTTTTGCTTATGCAAGTATTTTAGATGCTATACTTAAATTATTAGGTGTTTATTTGTTGAAAGTAATTTTACTCGATAAACTAGTTGCATACTCTGCAATCATGTTTTTTATAACAATTACAATGTTTTTTGTTTATAAAATATACTGCAACACTAAATTTAAATCTTCTCGATATAGTTTTATATGGGATAAAACTTTATTAAGAAAACTTCTCACATACTCTACTTGGAGTATGTTTGGTAGTTTTTCTAATGTAGCAACGCAAAATGGGTTTATTTTTCTTATAAATATTTTTTATGGTGTAGCTGTAAATGCAGCTATGGGAGTTGCAAATCAAGTAAGTCATGCTATGTCATCTATAGTATCCGGATTTCAAACATCAGCGCGTCCACAGATTGTGAAAGCCTATTCCCAAAGAGAGTATAATCGATTTTTTGACTTGATAACAAAAACATCGAAATTATCGTTTTCATTAATCTTTCTCCCTGCACTTATAATTATTGTAAACATGTCATTAATACTTAGTATTTGGTTAAAAGAAGTACCTGAACATGCCGTTTCTTTTGCTCAATTATTAGTAGTATGTGTTGTTTTTGACGCAACATCTGGACCATATAATATTGCTATTATGTCTTCTGAAAGAATACGTAGTTATCAGTTAACAATAAGTTCTGTTTTTTTATTAGATTTACTCTTAAGTTATTTATTAATTAAAATTGGTATCAACCCAAGCTACATACTTCTATCTAGAATTTCAACTAGAGGAGTAATCAATCTCTTTGTAGGTTTATATTATTTAAATTTTCTTTATAGATTTAATGTCGTCAAATATTTGAGAACAGTTTTTTTGCCTATATGCATTGTAGTTGCAATAATTATACCCATTACTTTATATTTATGTAGATACTTTTTACGATGGGAGCTATTAATTTACTCTATTACATTATTACTTATTACAGGTTCTTTATTAATTTACTTTGTAATATTTGATAATAATGAAAGAAAATACATATTAAATATCATAAAAAAACGTATTTAAAGTGCAACAATTCAATTATGTAATTTTTCAAACACCTTCAGAATATTATCGAGTGTCTTATTCTGATTTATATAAAAGGACAGATGTTATATATATAGATTATTTCAAACCGAATAATTCAAGAGTTATTAAAACTTTACATAGAATTCATCATTCTAAAAAAGTTAATAATGTAATTAGACTTCCTCTAAAAAAATTATGGTTTCCAAATTACTTTAAAAATACATTTGTGAATGACTTACCTTTATGTTTTATTGTCAATCCAAGATGGATCCAATATTCATATTTACAAGAGTATATTTTGTATTTAAAGAAACTATATAATGATGCAAAATTTGTGTGTTTTTACCAAGATTTAGTAGAGACTCATCCAGGAGCAGAACCTAAAAAAATATTAGATTTATTTGACTTAATATTGAGTTATGATAAGGGAGATGCAGAAAAATATGGTCTTACATATCATCCTACTGTATTTTCTGACTTTATGGTAGAAAATGATAGTAATATTCCAGAGAGTGATGTCTACTTCATTGGACTAGCTAAAGATCGTCTAGAGTTGATAATAGATGTTTTTTTTCGACTAAAGAAAGAAGGGGTGGTTTGTGATTTTTATCTTTCTGGTGTCCCTACTTCCGAACAAATAAAAGAAAATGGATTAAATTATATAGATAATATGAGCTATGTAGATAATTTAAAACATGTAATTCGTTCAAAGTGTATTCTTGAAATAGTTCAAGGAAAAGCAAAGGGCTCAACAGTTAGGACGTGGGAAGCAATAATGTATGATAAAAAGCTTCTAACTAATAATTCAACTATTACAGATGACTTTT
>DUUN01000057.1 GCA_012841535.1 Gallicola sp.
ATAAATTTAAAATTAAGAGGGTAGGCATGAAGGAAATTATTTTTGATGAATTTTATGAAGGTTATGATGAATGGTACAAGACAAAAATGGGGAAATTTGTAGACCAAATAGAAACTGACCTATTATTTAATTGTTTAAATCCCAAACCGGGAATGAAGATTTTAGATATAGGTTGTGGTACTGGAAATATTAGTTATAAATTGGCTAAATTAGGTTGTCAGGTAGTGGGAATAGATATATCTAAAAAGATGTTAGACAAGGCCAAAAGTAAATACAAGGGCGAAAGCGTTGAATTTTACAATATGAGTAGTTACAATATAGATTTTTCAGATATTTATTTTGATGCAGCAATATCTATGACAGCTTTTGAATTTATTTATGACCCTAAAAGGGCCTATGAGGAAATTAAAAGAGTTACAAAAAATAATGGCTCAATAATAATAGGAACTATTCAAAAAGGTGGAGAATGGCAAGAATTTTATAGTAGTAATATTTTTAAGGGAACGGCTTATGAAAAAGCAAGGTTTAAAACAGGGGAAGAAATTGAAAAATTAGATAAAAATAGTTTTGTTAAAAAGGAGGAATGTTTATATATTTCACCAACAGTTAAGGAAGATGAATTTAATTTAGAAAATGAGCTTATTGAAAAAGAAAAGGGGAAAATAGGTGGATTTGTATGTGTAAAATTCAAGAAGAAAAATTAATCTCCTGTCAACTTAGTTTTTATCCTTTAGGAAAAGATAGGGTAAATAAAGAAGTGGAGAAAGTATTAGAATTAATAAAAAAATCCAATTTAGAGTATATTATTGGAGATATGTCTACGGTGTTAAAAGGTGAAACAAGTAGAATATATAGCCTATTAGAAAAAATAACAAATACTGTTAAAAGTGATTTTGCTATGAATATTACTATATCGAATACTTGAGGTTTGTACTAATTTAATATAGGTATATTAGGAGATAAAATGGTAGAAGAAGAAAAAATTATAGAGGAATTTATGTTAAAATTCATGGATGATTCTGCTCATGATATTGAACATATTTACAGAGTTTTGAATTATTCTAAGATAATAGTCAATAATTATGAAGAGGCTGATAAAAAAATTGTAATTGCATCTGCCTTACTACATGACATAGGTAGGAAAATTCAGTTTAAAAATCCTGAAAAATGTCATGCAAAAGAGGGGGGAGAAATTGCCTATACTTTTTTAAAGAAAATAGGATGGAAGGAAAGAGACTGTCAACATGTAAAAGACTGCATAGTATCTCACAGATATAGAACTAATAATAAACCTAGTACAATAGAGGCTAAAATAATTTTTGATGCAGATAAATTAGATGTAACAGGGGCTATTGGTATTGCTAGGACTTTACTGTACCAAGGTTATGTAAATATTCCTATTTATACTGTTAACGAAAATAATATAGTACATATTGGAAAAAAAGAGGATCCTAGATCTTTTTTTAAGGAATACAACAATAAACTAAAAAAAGTCTATAACTTACTTTATACAAAAGAAGCAAGAAAAATTGCAGAAATTAATAGAAAACATTCAGAAAGTTTCTATAATCATTTAATAGAGGAAATTACATTTTCTAGAAATATAAAGTTTGAAGATACAATATAAAAACAAAGACTTAGAAAAGTAAGTCTTTGTTTACATTTTATTGGTTGATTATTAATTCACCTAAAATATTTTTATAAAAAATTCTTAAAGTACATTTTTCATTACTAACTTGAAATTCTTCATTTGTCTTTCCAATAATAACATAGGACCAATCCTTTGGTAGAATTAATTCTAAATTTCCAACATATACATTGCAATAAAGTTCAATAATTTGAGATGCAGGGTAAACCTCTTTTAAATTTAAAGTTGTTTCGCCAAAAGTTGTAGAAATATCTCCACCAGAAAAGGAAGAACTTAAAACCTTTATATTATTTTTTCCAAAAGTATAGGATAAATCAATTAAATTACTTTCTATTTCAGTAAATTCATCTTCATATACTTGAGAATTATATTCCCTATAGTCATAAGTAGTGTCATTTCCCTTATTATTTCCATAACTATAATTTGAATAGGAATAACTTTTGTTTTCATAATTTTTCTTATTTTCCTTATAGCTATAGTTTTTGTTTTTGTCTTTATTTACATCATCATAATAATCTGAAGCTTCATAATAATATTTATTTGAAGGATTATATTTTGAATTTTTTTCATAATTACTTTTATTTTTTCTTGATTTACTAGGGAATATTAAAATAACACCTATTAATATTAAGGTAGCAGCCCAAATTAAAGTCGATAATTTTGGAGTTAAAAGATGTAAATTATCTAATTGGAATAAGACACCAAGGCCTATTAGTAAATAGGAAGTAATTGTAGACTTTTGTTTTTTAATAATTCTGTAAATACCGTAAATTATTAATACTATTGGCCAGAAATCATATAGGCTGTACCACATATTAATATCTGTAAACAAACTTAAAATGGAAAATGCTCCGATTAGAACTAAAATAATTCCTATAAATTGCATAAGATACCTCACTTTTATTGATTAACCAGTTAATAAACCATATAATATTTAATCTATATACTATATAATATTTTATCATGTAATCATTGGAGTAAAATATACAATAATATTAAGATTTTAAAAGGTAATTTATTGCAAAAATGCTTATTAACCGATAAACTATTACTATATGATTATTTTTAAAGGAGAAAATTATGAGTGATGTAAGATTACGTTTTGCACCAAGTCCAACAGGATATTTGCATATTGGTGGTTTAAGAACTGCCTTATATAATTATTTATATGCAAAACAAAATGGTGGGAAATTTTTATTAAGAATAGAGGATACAGACAGAACAAGATATGTAGAGGGAGCAATTGAAAACTTACTACAAGAACTTTCTTGGGCAGGTATAACTGTAGATGAGGGTGTTGTTCTTGACGAAGAAGGTAAACCTGTAAGTAAAGGTGATTGTAAACCTTACATTCAATCTGAAAGGGTAGAACAAGGAATCTACAATAAATATATTGATAAATTATTAGAAGAAGGCAAGGCTTACTATTGTTTTTGTACTCAAGAAAGATTAGACAAGGTAAGAGAACAACAAAAAGCCGATGGAAAAGTTCCAAGATATGATGGACTTTGTAGAGGTATATCATTAGAAGAGGCAAAAAAACGAGTTGCAGCAGGGGAGTCCCATGTAATTAGAATGAAACTTCCAGCTAATAAGGATATTACTTTCCATGATGCAATAAAAGGAAATGTAACAATTAATACTAATGATATGGATGATCAAGTTTTAATAAAATCAGATGGATTTCCAACCTACCATTTTGCAGTAGTAGTAGACGATCATGAAATGGGAATAACCCATGTAGTTAGAGGGGACGAATGGCTTCCATCAACTCCAAAACATGTATATCTATACGAAGCATTTGGATGGGAAGCGCCAGAATATGTTCACCTACCAACAGTATTAAGTAAATCCGGTAAAAAGCTATCCAAAAGAACTGGAGATGTATCAGTTGGAGATTTTAGGGAAATGGGATATTTACCGGAAGGGCTAATTAATTACTTAGCCTTAGTAGGTTGGTCACCGGAAACAAATGAAGAAATTTTAAGTTTAGATGAATTAATTAAACAATTCTCTTTTGATAGGGTATCAAAATCTGGTGGAGTTTTTGATAAGGAGAAATTAGATTGGGTTAATGGTCACTATATAAGGGCTATGGAAATACCAGAACTATCAGAAAAAGTAAAACCATATTTAGTAAAGGCTGGTTTTATTAATGAGGATATATCTGAAGATAAATTAGCATTAATAACCTTAACTTTCCAAGAGTCTATTTCTAAATTATCGGATATAGTAGAGCAATCTGAATTTTTATTTGTAGATAAAATTGAAATTGTAGAAGAAGATGCTAAAGAAATGGCAAGTGGCGAACAAGTACCGGCATTAATTGAAGCATTTAAAAATGAATTAGACCAAGTAGATGAAGTAGATGAGGAATTTGCAAAAACTGTAATGAAAAAAATTCAAAAGGCTACAGGGGTAAAAGGCAAGAATTTATTTATGCCAGTAAGAGCTATATTAACGGGAAATGTTCATGGACCTGAACTAGTTCATGTTATACAAATACTAGGTAAAGATGGTATATTAAAAAGATTAAATGATTTTAAAATAGCGTAAGTATATATAGACAATAATAATATTTGTGCTATAGATAAATGAAAATGGACTATTTTTTTAAATAATTATTAAGGATGAGTATATGGAAAATAAAAAAAGGATACTTAATGTATTAATAGTTATATTAATTTTATTTATGATATACATTGGTTTACATTTAAAATCCATATATAATCAGACTTATAGTTTTGAATATATTGCAGTTAATGGTCCAATACAACAACAAAAATTGGAATTTTCCAACAAAGAAAGAGACAGTTATATTTTCTCTCTACAGACAACTTCAAAAATAGAAAAAACTACAAGTGTAACTATTTGGGAAGAGAATAAATTTTTCAAAAACAGGTATAATTATATAGAATCAATAGCACCGAAAAACGAAGAGGATAATATTTCAATAGATTATTTTCAAGGTAGAGATAAAGGTTATGTTATTGTCTACGGCTATAATAAACCTGGAGAGTTAATAGAAACTGTTGAAATAAATGTAGACGGAGAAATAAAAAGAGAAGAGCTGGGAGCTGGAATATTTTTGGAAATTTATGAAACAGCCTTAGGCTCTTATAGTTTAGAGAATATAGAATATAAGGATAATTAGGAAAAAACAGAAGTAAAATATATTTAGAGAGGGATTGGTTGGTGAAAAATCCATATATTTTCTGCATATGCGCCTAATTAAATGATTTAATAAATCACGGTTGAACCGTTAGAACTATAAAGTGGATATTTAATAATATCAATTAGAGTGGAACCACGGATTAAATTCGTCTCTTGCATTTGCAGGAGGCGATTTTTTTTAATGACCTAACCCGATTTATGGAATAAATCGTAGGTAGGTCAGATGCAGCGGAGTCCAAATCTATGATTTGGCAAACGTAGCCTGCTAATAGCTAACCCGATTTATGGAATAAATCGTAGGTAGGTCAGCAGACAGTTGAAACTAAGTGAACCTTGGTCAACAGGTTGCATAAGACCTGTTCCAAAATCAAAGATTTTGACTAGGGCTTCAATATGCAGCGAAGTCCAAATCTATGATTTAGCAAACGTAGCCTGCTAATAGCTAACCCGATTTATGGAATAAATCGTAGGTAGGTCAGCAAGTCAATTTGGTCAACAGCTTATATGAGATATTTAGTAAAATTAGAGATATGAATAATAAATAGTTATTATAGTCTAAATTAAAGCTGGGCTTATAGTTATTAAGTGAAATTTTTATATTTAAATACTAGAAAAAATATATTAAATAGCGAAAATTAAAAAGGAAAGGAAGAATTTTATGAAAATATATAATACTTTAACAAGAAAAAAAGAAGAGTTTATACCAATAGAAGAAGGAAAAGTAGGTATATATGTTTGTGGACCAACGGTTTATAATTTTATACATGTTGGAAATGCAAGACCAATGGTTGTATTTGATACTTTAAGAAGATACTTTTTATATAAGGGTTATGATGTAAAATATGTAAGTAATTTTACAGATATTGACGATAAAATAATCAATAAGGCAAAAGAAGAAGGAGTTGAATTTTCAGAAATAACTAAAAAATATATAAATGCATATTTGGAAAACTCTAGAGAATTAAACTTTTTAGAAGATAAGACAATTCATCCAAAAGCAACTGAATATATAGAGCCTATGATAGATTTTGTTTCAGGCTTAGAGAAAAAGGGTGCAGCCTATAATGTAGATGGAGATGTTTATTTCGACATTACAAAAGCTAAGGACTATGGCAAGCTATCTAAAAAAAATATAGATGAATTACAGGCCGGTGCTAGAATTTCTGTAACAGATGAAAAGAAAAATCCAATGGATTTTGCCTTATGGAAAAAAAGAAAAGAGGAAACAGAACCTGCATGGGAATCTCCTTGGGGAATGGGTAGACCTGGCTGGCATTTAGAATGTTCAGTAATGGCAGGTTCAATATTAGGAGAAACAATTGATATTCATGCAGGAGGAGAGGATTTACAATTTCCTCATCATGAAAATGAAATAGCTCAGTCAGAAACATTACATGATGAAAAATTTGCTAATTACTGGATGCATAATTCCATGATTACAGTTGATAATGAAAAAATGAGTAAATCAAAGGGGAATTTTTTCCTTTTAAATGATATAAGAAAATCATATGATTTGGAAATTGTAAGATTTTGGCTACTTTCAGTTCATTATAGAAAACCGATAAATTTTAGTGAAGAAGTAATGGAGCAAACTAAAAATGGACTTGAAAGACTTTATAATGGAAAGAAAAATTTACAGAAACTATTAAAAACAACTGAAGGAAAATTGTCAGAAGAAGAAAAAGATACTGTTAAAAAAGTAGATGAAATAATAAAGGATTTTGAAACGGCAATGGATGATGATTTGAATACAGCTGACGGAATATCCTCTATTTATGAATTAGTAAAACTAGCAAATAGTACTTTAAAGGAAAAATCATCAAAAGAATTAGTAGAATATATTTACAACTCTTTAATGAAATTAGCTAATGTAATAGGAATTTTATATAAAGAAGATAAAGAAGAGTCCTTAGATGAACAAGTGGAAAAACTAATAGCTGAAAGACAGGAAGCAAGAAAGAGCAAAAACTTCCAAAGAGCAGATGAAATCAGAGATGAATTAAAGGAAATGGGAATAACCTTAAAAGACACTAGGGAAGGTGTTGAATGGAGTATGGATAAATAAGCTTGTTAAATACAGGGTTATAAGCTTTGTTGATATATCAAACGTACTAAAAACGTACTATTAATTTAGAGTTGCTATTTTAGTTCATGATTTTAAGATATAAAAAAGAGTACATTTACTAATCAGTTTGTACTCTTTTCAATCTTTTCCATTAAATTTAATAAATTATCTTCTTGATTAGGGTATAGATGAGAATATGTGTTTAAAGTCGTTTCAATCTCCTCATGCCCTAATCTTTTTGATATTACAACTATGTTAACACCATGATGTATTAATAGACTTGCATGGCTATGCCTTAAGTCGTGTACTCTTATTTTTTCTAGTCCAGACAATTCAACACCTTTTTTCATTGCCTTGCTAAATGCTGATTTAGTATGGGGTATTATTCTATCCGTACCTTTGGGTTTATAAGTTTTATTTTTAAGTTCCTGGAGTTCATCTATAACAGATTTATTTACAAGTATTTTTCTAATACTCTTTTCTGTCTTTGGTGAAGTAATAATATCCTTGCCCCTTAATCTTTGAAATGATTTATCTATATTGATTTTTTGATTATTAAAATCTATATCATTCCAAGTAAGAGCCAGTAACTCACCTAATCTCATACCAGTCCAATACAATATATTAAAGCCTACATGAATTAATGGCCTATCCTCATAATGTGAATTGAATAGGTTAAATTCTTCTAGGCTCCATATTTTCATTTCATCTGAACCAGATTTACCCATTGATCCAGATTTATGTATTGGATTTTCTTTAAGATTATAAAATCTTACTGCATAATTCATTATTGCTGATAACTGAACATTAATATCTTTTAAGTATGATTCACTGTAAGGCTTGCCAGTCTTTTCATTAATCAATTTCATAATTTGATTTTGCCAGTTCCTAATTTTAATAGGAGTAATATCTTTTATAGGCATATCTTTGAAATAAGGTAGTATATGCTTTTCAAACATAAACTTTTTAGAATACATAGTCATTTCCTTAAGTCTATGGCTTAAATCCTCAATATAATGCTCATACAAGGCATTAAGGGGTATTTCCGGACTATAGTCTACACTAGCAAGGAAATTTCTTTCCCATTCATCAGCTTCCCTCTTAGTAGCAAAGCCCTCTTTTTTCTTCCTAGTTCTAACTCCTTGAATATTCGTATAGTAAAAGCTACAATACCATTTATTTTTAGTCTTTGATTCGTTTTTATATGATGGCATGGTTAATCTTCTTCTTTTAATTCTTTTAGTTCATCGATTAGGCTATCAATTATTGTCATTGTAGATCGGTTAGGATTATTTGAATAAATATCTAATATAGAATTATATAAAGCAATTAAATAATTATCAGAATCATCAGTTATTTCTAAATAAGTATCATAAGTATCTATGATTTTTGTATCTTCATGTTGTCTAATAAATAATCTTAAATTTAAGTTTGTTTCTTTATTTAGAGAAAAAAAATTCAATAAATAATATGTGGATTTAACATGTACAAAAAAAGAATTTTCTATATCTAAAGAGCTTTTATCAATATTAAATTTTTCTAAAACACCATATAAATATTCAATTGTATTTTTAGAGCTGCCTTCTACCGCATCTATCATTCTATTTTTTATAACATCGTAAAAATTTATTATTTCAAGACCCTTGGATTTTTTTAGATTAGTTATTTCTTCTAATGAAACAAACGAAGAAGCTAGATTTTGCCAACGTAATTCTTTGCTTTTAGTCATTTCAGTTAATGTCAAAATCAATTTTTCGTTTTGAGTTATTTTTTTCCATCCCATTAAAAGTTCTGGAGAAACGTTGAGAGCTTTAGAAATAGATTCAATGTTTTTAGAACTGATATTTGTAATTTTATTATTCTCATATTTTGATAAAGAAGCATGAGAAATTCCAGTAACAGCAGATAATTCTTTCAATGTCATATTGTTTTTTTTTCTCAGATATCTAATTCTTTCTCCTATGGTTTCACTCATTACATCACCTCATTCTAATACAATTATATTAAAAGAAAATTGTAATTACAATAAATATTTAATAATACAATTAAAGTCTTGACTAATAATGTTCGCAAAGTTACAATGTAACTATAAGAATATTGGAAGAGGGGTGAATATTTTGAAATTAAGTCCAGAAAAAATTAATATGTATTTGGCAGAGAAGAATATTTTAAAAAAAGAACTGGCTGAATTATCAGGAATTTCAAGGCAAACAATAATATCTGTTACGAGTGGGAAGTCATGTAGTACGACTACAGCTGGTAAAATTGCTAAGGCTTTAGAAATACCGGTAAAAGAAATAATGGAAGATTAGGAGGAGGAAATGGAAAAACAATTTTTAAATGCTAAAGATATTCAAGAACTAATGCAAGTAAAACAAACTAAATCATATCAAGTTATTAGAAAGGTAAATGAGAAATTGGAAGCGGAAGGATTTTTAGTTTTGCGTGGCCGTGTATCAGCTAGGGCAGTTTATGAATATTTTGGTTTAGAAAAACAAGAGGATAATAAATAAGGCTCTATTTTGAGTTTTAAGAAGGTTAATTTTATTAGGCAAGGATTTATATGTCTAAATTAAGTTAGGTAAGAAAAAAGGTAACAGGCTATACGTTTTAGAGCGTAGAAAGGAAATTAAAAGAATATGATTAGTAAAAGATTGACTAAGCAAGAAGCAATTAAGAAAAAATGTTTAGAATGTTCAGCAGGAAATAAAAATGAAGTTGCAAATTGTGAAATAAAAGATTGTGCATTATGGAGGTATAGAAACGGATATGAGGAACAAGATGAATTGTATTTTAAACATATGAAAAAGAAAGGTAAAAAATAATGATTAGATATTTAATAACAGAAAGCAAAAAGCCCTTAGATACGGCAATATCTAAAGGCAAAATTAAGAACGTTGATAATTCAACTATCCGTATGTTGATTTTATCATGTTCTAGGAAAAATGAAAAGGAGCAGATAAATGAATGATTTAATAGCAGTTACACAAAATGAAAATATGGAGCCTGTAGTTAGTGGTAGAGAGCTACATAGATTTTTAGAGATTAATGAAAGGTATAATGATTGGATTCATAGAATGCTAGACTATGGTTTTATTGAAAATGTTGATTATATGAGTTTTACTGAAAAAACAGTAAAACCTAAAGGTGGCAGACCTATGAAAGATCATGTACTTAAATTAGATATGGCAAAAGAATTAAGTATGTTGGCCAGGAATGAAAAGGGTAAGGTAGCAAGAAAATACTTTATTGAAATAGAGAAAGAATATAATAGTCCAGATAAGGTTATGGCAAGGGCATTAATGATTGCTAATAATGTTATAGCAGAGTTAAAACCTAAAGCAGAATACTTTGATGAATTGGTAGATAGAAATTTATTAACTAATTTTAGAGATACTGCTAAGGAACTAGGTATTAAGGAAAAAGTGTTTATTAATGAATTAATGGCAAGAGGTTATATCTATAGGGACAAAAAAAGGAAACTAAAACCTTATGCAGAGAAGAATAAGGGACTATTTGAACTTAAAGAATATGTAAACGAGCGAAACGGACATACGGGAACTCAAACATTAATTACACCTAAAGGTAGAGAAACTTTTAGATTATTATTACAAAAACAAATAGCATAGAGGTAAATTATGGCATATAGAAGCATTGACATAGATTTTTGGCAAGATGATTATGTAATATCATTGGATTATTTAACTAGATATGTTTTCTTATACGTATTGCAAGGCAGTAAAACGACTCAATTAGGAGCGTATTATTTACCAAT
This sequence comes from Gallicola sp., assembly GCA_012841535.1. GTDB lineage: Bacteria > Bacillota > Clostridia > Tissierellales > Peptoniphilaceae > Miniphocaeibacter. Next base: position 10,663 of record DUUN01000057.1, read on the forward strand.
ACAAATAGCGTTATTAGAAACAGGTTTAGATAATGAAACATTTGATAGAAATATAAAGAAATTGTCAGAAGATAAAAAGATATTCTATGATGATGAAACAAAAGAATTAATGATTATGAATTGGCACAAATACAATTTAAAAAACCCTAGTCAAAGTCAACTAGGGTTACTATCTAAAGAGATTTTAAAAGTTAAAAGTAAAATTATTAAAGTTAAATTACTGCAAACTTATAAGAATAATTTTAGTGAAAAGAAATTCAATTCATTAATAAGTCTAATAATAGAAAAAGATGAAACATTTTTAGAAGAATTAAAGAATAGCTTTAAAAATGAAATAGATAGGCTGTTAATAGGCTATGAACACCCTATAGATACCCTAACCATAGGGGATAAAAATAATGTAGCAGATTTAAACCATACCCTATCGACAGGGGGTAAAAAAATCATAGCAGAATCACAATCAGAATCAGAAACAAAATCAAAAACAGAATCAGAAACAGAAACACAATCACAATCAATGAGTGAGGTTCATCAAGATGAACTATCTCCTAAAAATGATTATGAAGAATTTTCAAAACAGTTTAATGTTTTGGTAGAAGAATGGAATAAGTCTGAAATGGCTATGGAAAGACCTATTACTAAAACTACTACACAAATGCAAAGTAATGCTTTTAAGCTTTTACAGAAATATAGTTTAGGTACCATTTTAGAGGTAATGGAGCATGTACCTAGTAATAGATGGTACTTAGGAGAGATACCTAATGCTGATGGAGAAGTATTTAATATTAGCTTTACATGGTTTTTAGATATTAATAACTTTGAAGATATAATGAAAAAATTACCCGGTTATGTACCATATTAAGGAGTATAGGAAAGTTGGAGAGAGATATTATAGATATAGTTGAGCTTATGGACGCACCTAGGCTTAGTGAATGGATAGAGATAGAAAGAATAGTCAGGAATGAAAAAAGAATATTATATGCATTAGCCTTAGTTTTTAATTATGGGAAGATGAAAGGCAAACAAGAGGTTAGAGATCCTAGATATAGAACATTAAAAAGAATTAGCAGGAAGTATGGGGAGAAATATAGAGAACCTAAAATGACAGTACACCAATTTTTAACTTATTATGGGAGTTCTAAAAATGAAAATGAATAAATTAAATGCAAAATATCAAGAAATATTTAGAAACAGATTAATTGAAAATGGAATTAATGTAGATAATATTTGGGAAATAATCAAAAATGAACAGTTAGGAACGTACAATAAACTATTAAATGAAATTATAGAATTACAAAGAATTGAGGAGGTAGAAAAGCAGTTTTTAAATGTAAAAGAACTAAGGGAATTAAAAGAAAGTCTTAGAAATGATTATTTACCTATAGGCTTTGAAGGTGAATTTTTAAGATACTTAGAAATGACAGAAAATGAAACGGCTAGCATTATACTAGCTTTTCATTATGGCAAGATGATGGCTAAGCATGAAGAAAAGAAAATATTAAAAGTGGTATAGGAGTTATTTATGAATGATAAAAAATTAGAAATTTTAAAAGGATATGTAAATAACCTAAAAGAAACATATAAAGATGAAAAAGGAATTCAAGAAGTCTCTAAGTTTATAGATGAATTAGATACTTTGGAAAATAAAAAGGATAAAAACGACAACAAAGAAGAATTTAATCTACAAGATTATGCTAATAAAAATAGAATTTTATAAAAGGAGAAGATATGAACTTAAATCAATTTTACGAAGATAAACAAACAAAAAATCAAAGAGTAAAAGAGTTGAAAGAGGAACTACAAGCTAATAGCGATAAAATAAAAGAATTAGAAGATAAATATAATAAAGCTTTGGTAAACGGTAATGAGAAAGAAGCAGATAATATATTTCCAAAGATAACTAAACTAAAAGAGGGAATTAAAAGCGATACTTACAAAATTGAAAAACTTGAAAAGCTAAACAAGGAAGCTATAAGAAATAATGCAATATCTACTCTAAATCATTTAGAAAAGGTATATAACGATTATGAAAATAAGGCAAAAGAACTAGAAATTCAGGCTAAACCATTAGAAGATGAGTTAATTAAACTATTTAGTAAAGGTTGGGACCTACAAAATGAATATAGGGACATAACTAGAAAATATTATTCTTTAAAGGATAGTTACGATATAAAAAATAATGAATATTCTAGTAATGTTCCAGGATATTCTACAGAATTAAAGATATTCAAAAATAGTAGAATACCATCACATAGTGTAATAACAATAACACCTAGTCAAGTAGGAACTAGCAAAGTTGAAAAAGAAAGAAAAGAGCGTATTAATAATTTAGGGCCTAATACAAGCATAGGAGATTATGCTAGAGCAAGCAGAATATTAAAACAAGATTAACCATTAAGGGAGTGATAAGATGACATTAAAACAAGAATATGAAAATAAGAAAAATGAACTATATGGAAAAATAAGAGAAGCGATATACAACAATGATGTAAGAGGTACAAAGATAGATGAAAATATAAAAATACTTAATTTACAAGGTGAAAATCTAATAGATAGAACAGAAATAGATAACAGCATTCAAAAGGAAATAGAAGCTAAAACAAAGGCAGCAGAAACATTTAGAAATGCCTTATATGTATATTTTGACAATATAGAAAATATGATAATGGAGAGCCTAACACCTACACCAGAAAAGATTAGAGATTTAAAAACCTTAATAGATTATGAAGCTGAACAATCAGAATATAATATGATCCTAGAAAAATATAAAGATGATGCATTTACAACAAGTGGTATTATAGATCATATAAAGGCAAATAGAACAGATATTACAATACCAGATGATGTAATAGACTACAGAACTGAATTAGAAGAATTAATGACACTTAAAGAGAATGTTAAAAATGTTATAACAGATAATAAACTGTCTTATTATTACATGGCTAGTAAGGATAATTTAATAAAAAGCAACGTTATAAGCGAATAATATATACTTAGAGATAGGAGAAAATCCTATCTTTTTTGTGTTATATGATCAAAAACAAAACAACCCCATGGAGCAAAAGCTATTCGGACATTTCGGACACCCTAAAAAGGGAGCATCTAACTTAAATTATCGTAAATTATCGTACTAAATATAGCTTTTACAAAACAACCCCATGGAGGAAGGATAAAAGGACTAATTTAACACCTTAAAAATAGGGTTTAAAATCAAATTATCGTAAATTATCGTACAAAACTTTATAATGAGGGTAGAGTTGTGGGTAGTCCTATGGGTAGTAATTAGGGTAGATAATCGTTTAGGGGGAGATTATGAACATAGAGGATAAAAGAACTATATTAAAGCAGTATGGGGTATTGAAGAATGAAGATGAATATGCCTTTAGAAGATTAATGGACTTTTATAAAAATAAATATAACAAGGTAGATCTAAAGGCAGTTAATTATTCCCATGAATTAAAGCCTAAAAACGACTATAGGGGAGATTTTACTAATAGACTTGATAGTTTAATAGACGAAGAAACAAGGCTTTTAAAAAAGGTACTTAAAACCTTGAAAAAGTTGGATAGTCATGAGCGAAAAATAGATGAGGCATTAGATAGATTAGCAGATAATCACCCGGACATTGCAAGAGTATTAGCCTTTAGATACTTAGATTGTTATAAGATTAGAGAAGTTGCTGAAAAGATGAATGTATCGGAGGACACTGTTAAGAGGAAACAGAAAAAGGGACTAGAGTTAATAGAGTTATAAACATGGTTAATATAGGAATAAACTAGGTTATTACTTAAGAAAACCTATGAATAATGATTGTAAATATATACAGAGTAAAAGTGTGTTACAGGTGTTAAATCGGACTTAATCATGTAATAATATTCATTTTATAGATAAAAGGTAACGGACTAAACAACATTTAACCTAAATGACTATAAATATTGATATATCAACAATATTAATGTAAAAGTAGTTTTAAATAGTGAAAACAAATATACACAAAAGAATAATTTTGTGACTACTTAAACCCGTATTTAACGCATACAAAGAAATTATATAAATTTAATTGTATATTATACAATAAGTGACAAAAAGCATAACAATTAATAAATATTAACAAATAAAGGAACTAGGAAAATGAATAATTAATTATATAATATATGGTAGAATGTAATTAAAAGTTTATGAGGTGGTGATGTCTTGGAAAATAATAAATTCTTTAAAGAACAGCTTGAAGCATTAGAAGAAAACTTATATAATCCTGAAATATATAAACTTCCAAAGACTGATTTAGAACAAAACATTGAGAAGATTATACACCAGCTTAAAAATGTTGAAAGTCAGCTAGAACAAATAAACAGCAATACTAAACATATACAAAGCCTAGCTACACTTTTAGAAGAAAGCAATAGAATAGATTTAAATATCCAATCGGAGTTAAATCAATTATTGTTGTCAAAAAGTACAGAGGAAATATTAACCAATAGTGATAATTTGAAAAAAAAGATAGCAGGAAGTTTTAAAAAAGGTGTAAAATGGAGTGCTGAAATAGGATTTGAAGCCTTAATAAACGCAGTTGCTAGTTATTTAATAGGTATGATACAAATACAATAGCCTAGTAGATAAAATTTGTTTAAAATCCGTACTAAATCCGTACGAATAATTTTAATAGCGACTAAAAATAATGAAATATTAGATATTTAAGCAATGTTAAATGGCTAAATGTAGCCATTATAAACATTCAATATCACCTTATAAAAGAAGGTGTTGAATGGAGTATAGATAAATAATCTATAAGGAGAAAAATAATGGATATTGAAGGTAGAAAAAATGAGTTTATAGAGTTTGGGAAAACTCTACTTGGAGCAGATGTATATTATAGAGACTCTTGGGAATGTGATTATTTTTCTATAAATGGTAAATGTTTTGGCATGATGACTAAAGATTTAATTACTTTAAAAAACAAACCTGAAGATATTTTAGCCATGAGGGATTTATATTCAGATGTATCTCCAGGTTATTATGCAAATAAAAAACATTGGAATTCTATTAATTTAAATACTGAGCAATTGTCAAATGAAGAAATTAAAAATCTAATAGAAATATCATATAATTTAGTTTTTGATAAACTAACTAAGAAAGAAAAAAATTCGATTTTAGAAGGTAAATAATTTTTGAGTTAATATTTATTAATG
>DUUN01000314.1 GCA_012841535.1 Gallicola sp.
AAGGAATTAAATATTACAGCATCTATAATAACAGGTGAAAGAAAAAAAATTTCAGAAAAACTAGAAGAGGACATACTCTTTAATATTAAAGATTTAAATATGCCAAATGCAAAGTTTAGAATTGAATTTTCAGAACTTGAAAATGTTGTTAATTCTGGTAAAGACAAGGTAGATTTTTTAATATCTACTAATATTGGACAGGATGTTTTGCCATTAATAAAAATTGCTTCAGGTGGTGAATTATCTAGAATAATGCTTGGATTTAAAACAGCATTAGCTAATGTAGATAATGTAGAAACTTTGATTTTTGATGAAATCGATGCGGGCATTAGTGGTAGAACAGCACAATTAGTTGGAGAAAAACTAATAGATATTTCTAACTACAGGCAAATTATTGTAATATCCCATCTTCCTCAAATAGCTTCTTTGGCAGATAATCATTTATTAATCGATAAGGAAGAATTAGATGATAATACTATTTCAAAAATATATAGTATTAAGAATGAGGATAGAATAAATGAAATAGCAAGGTTAATTGGTGGAGTAAATATTACTAATACAACAATTAAACAAGCAAAGGAAATGATTGATCAAGGTATGAACTTACTTTTATCAAAAAGGAGTAAAAAATGACTTATGAAGAAAACACTATAAAAAGTGAAATGGTATACGAAGGAAGAATTTTAAATTTAAGAATTGATACAGTAGAATTACCAAATAGAAAATATTCAAAAAGAGAAATAGTTGAACACAATAATGCAGTGGCAATAATAGCTATTAAAGACAATAGAATTTTTTTCATAAAACAATATAGAAAAGCTGTAAATAAAGTATTACTTGAAATTCCAGCAGGATTAATAGATGCAAATGAATCTCCAAGAGAAGCCGCTTTAAGAGAACTACAAGAAGAAATAGGCTATGGTGCAAATAAACTAGAATTTTTGTTTGATGGTTATTCTTCACCGGGATTTACAGATGAAAAGACATCTTATTTTTTAGCACAAGACCTTTTTGAAAGTAAATTAGAAGCTGATGATGATGAATATTTAGAAGTTTTAGATTTTGATATAGATGAGGCTTTAAAAATGATAGATGATGGTGAAATTGAAGATACTAAAACTATAACGGGAATTCTATATGTTTATAGAAAGTTTATGACAAATGATAAATAGTATAAAAATAATAGATGTTTTGGCTATGGCAGTTGCTCTTCTAACTGCCCTAGTACTACATGAAAATGCCCATGGTCTTATGGCTTACTTAATGGGGGATGATACTGCAAAAAATAGTGGACGATTATCTTTAAATCCATTTAAACACCTGTCTTTAATTGGAACATTATCTTTATTTATATTTAAATTTGGATGGGCAAAGCCAGTTCCAATTAATCCTTATAAGTTTAAGAAAAAAAGATTAGGTAATTTTTTAGTTTCAATTGCTGGAATTATGACTAATTTATTCCTAGCAATTATTTTTATTATTGTCTATGGATTTATTAAAAATATAAATGTCACTAATTTATTTTCGTTTTTTTTAATACAGTTAATATCTTATTTAATTTTATACAATGTATATTTGGCAATTTTTAACTTAATACCTATTCCTCCTTTAGATGGTTCTAAAATTATTTATAGTTTTTTACCGGAAAAAATTGTATATAAAATCTCTTCTATGGAGCAGTATTTAAATATAATTTTAATTTTATTGATTATTTCTGGTACTATTCCTACAATTATAAGTACTGTAGCTTCAAATTTGTTAAGCTTTTTATTTAATATACTAAGGGTGTTTTAATGACTTTAAATATTGATACAGAATTTTATAATGGTCCTTTTGATCTTTTATTAAAACTAATAGAAAAAAATAAAATAGATATCTATGATGTTTTTCTAAGTGATATTACAGAGCAATTTCTTATTGAAGTTGAGACTTTAAAAGTTAAAGATCCCGATAATATTACTGAATTTATTTATTTAGCTAGTACTTTATTAGAGATTAAATCAAAAAAATTACTGCCTAAAAATGAATACTTAGATGAAGAAGAGGAAATAACTGAGGAGATATTGCTAGGTAGATTAATAGAATATAAGAAATTTAAGAAACTAAGTAAAGAATTTATAGAGATGAAAAAAAATGCAGATTATTATTTGCCTAAATTTCAAGAGGATTTTTTAGAATATACCGTTGAAGAAGCAAAGAACGATATTATTGGTGATAGTAATTTATTACTTCAAGAGTTATTGAATTTACTTGAAAAAAATAGAAATGAAGAAGAAAACTTAAAAAAATTTGAAATAATTAGAGCTGAAGAATACTCTGTAGAAGAATATATGGAAAATATACAATGGAAGCTTGAAGGTGAGAAGAAGCTTCCTTTAGCTAGTTTTGTGGAAAAAAATGGAACTAGACAAGAAATAATAGTAGTTTTTTTATCTGTTTTGGAACTAATAAAAACTAAAGTAGTAAGAGTTATTCAAGAAGATGTATTTTCAGAAATAATTGTAGAACTGAGATGATAAAATGAATAATTTAAAATCTATAATTGAGTCATTGCTTTTTGTTTGGGGAGAGCCCTTATCCTATAAAGAGATTGCAAAAGTTGTTGAAAAAGAAAATAGTGAGATAAAAAAAACCCTAGAAGAAATGAAGGAAGAATATGAAAGAAATGATAGGGGCTTAGAATTAAAAAGTTACAATGGAGAATATCAATTTGTGACAAAAAAAGAAAACTTTGATTACATTAATAAATTAGTGGATAAAAAGAAAACTAAAAAATTAAGCAATTCTGCTATGGAAGTACTATCAATTGTAGCATATAAACAACCGGTAACAAGATTGGAAATAGAAGAAATTAGAGGTGTAAAATCCAATAGCTCTATAGATTTACTTGTAAATAGAGGGTTAATAGAAGAAGTTGGAAGACTCGATAAAATGGGAAAACCAATCCTATATGGGACAACTAAGGAATTTCTTAGAGTATTTTCGCTAGATAGTTTGAAATCCCTTCCTAAATTAAAAGAGATAGAATTAATGTTGGAAGATGAGGAAGAACATGAGAATTAATAAATATTTAGCAAAAGCGGGGATAGCTTCTAGGAGAAAAGCGGAAGAATTAATATTAGAAGGCAAAATATCCATTAATGATAAAATTATAAAAGAACTTGGCACAATAGTTAAAGAAGGGGATGTTGTAAAGTTTAACAATAGGATTATAGAGCCAGTAGATGAATATGTTTATCTATTATTGAATAAACCTGTAGGATATGTAAGTACAGTTGAAGATCCTTATGCAGATAAAGTTGTACTGGATTTAATTGATTATAAAAATCGTATATATCCAGTTGGTAGATTAGATAAGGATAGTAGAGGTTTATTAATATTAACAAATGATGGCGATATTACCTACAAATTAACACACCCTAGTAATGATTTTCCTAAAACATATATAGTAAAATTAGATTCTATACCTAAATTAGATGATTTAAAGAAGCTGGAATCTGGAATAGTTTTAGAGGGGACTTTAACAAAAAAGTCAGAAATTACAAAAATTTCCGAATTTAAATATAAGATTACGATTACTGAAGGTAGAAATCGACAAGTTAGAAAAATGTTTCAATATATTGGTTGTAATGTTGTAGATTTAAATAGGATAGCCATAGGTAACATTCGGGGAAAAGGAATAAAAGAAGGGGAGTACAGACCCTTATCTACAAAGGAAATTAATTATTTAAGGAGTATTTAATGTATATTGTAAAAAATCCAATTTTAGAAGAACTTTACTATATAAGAGATGAATTTAAAATAGATTTGAATATGGATTATAAAAATCCTAGCCTATATTATATTTTTAAAGAAGATGATAACATTATAGGATTTAGTGAAGTTATTATTACAGAAAATATACCTGCTTTAGTTAGATTCTGTATAGATGATAGTTATAAAAATACAGAAAAATTATTTTTTTTAAAGGGTACGGGATCGAAGGTAAAGGATATTGGATTTGATTTTTTAAAAAACGAAACCGAGAGTTTGAAGTTTTATAAAAATAATCCCCAAAATATAAATTTAGATGAACTTTTTTTAGGAACCTGTAATGAATAATATATTATTTAAAAATACAGTTGAAATAACTGACCACTATATTAACTTGTTTAAAAATAAGATAATTATTGCTGCCGATATGACAGTAGGAAATGGTAATGATATATATAAAATTGTAAAAACAGTAGATAAAAAAAGTGAAATATTGGGATTTGATATTTCTGAAATAGCAATTGAAAATACAAAAAATCTTTTAAAAG
>DUUN01000441.1 GCA_012841535.1 Gallicola sp.
AGGAGAGAGAACTTCGGGGATGGTTTCATTCAGATGTGCAAGGCCATTAAAACCTTGACGGAGAAATATCCCGAAGTGGATTTCGTGTACCCCATGCACCTGAATCCCAATGTGCGCAAGCCGATTAAGGAGATTTTTGGTGAAGCGGTTGTTTCAAAGAATGTGGAAGACAAAGCTACTGCGACCAACATTCACTTTATTGAGCCATTGGAGTACCTGCCTTTTGTCTATCTGATGAGTCAAAGTACCCTGGTACTGACCGACAGTGGCGGCATTCAGGAAGAAGCACCCGGGTTGGGCAAGCCGGTACTGGTGATGCGTGATACCACCGAGCGCCCTGAAGCAGTGGATGCCGGTACTGTGAAACTGGTTGGTACCAATTTCGATCTGATTGTTTCAGAGACCTCCCGCCTGTTAGATGACGAGGAGTATTACAACACTATGTCGCAGGCAAACAACCCCTACGGCGATGGCCAGGCTTGTGAGCGGATCATTGAGTTCATTAAATGATGTAGTTTTACTATCATAGTTAAGAGAATAATTAAATTTATGGTTAAACCGAAAATTGTTTTCATTTTAGAGTCAATATCTCAACCAAGATGTATCAAGCGGATAAATAGTTTTATTGCAAAAGAATTTGACGTTGAAATATACGGTATTGACAGGGGTAAATATAACGAAAACGCATCGATTTCAGGTAAACAAATCAATATTATTGGTAATCAAAAAGATGGCGATGATTATTTTAAAAAAGCGATTAACAATAACATTGAAATTAATAAAATAATTAAATCGCATAAAACACAATCAACGGTATTCTACAGTTTCGGTTTTGCTCTTACACTTTCTTTATTTTTAAATGGGTGTAGAAATTATGTATATGAGGTTTCTGATATTTTATATGGGTATAATAGATTCAATTTAATAAGACCAATTTTAAAAAAAATCGATAAATATTTAATCAAAAAATCCATTGTCACAGTTTTTACATCAGAAGGATTTGTTAAATATTTATTTAGTAATAATAAACCTGACAATATTATTATTCAGCCAAATAGGTTAAATGTCTATTTTAGAAATGTAGAAAGGAGTAATTATCATTCAAATGTAGAATCAACAAATCTTCGTTTTGCATATGTTGGTGCATTCCGTTACCCAAATACTGTGTTTCGTTTTGCAAAGATTATTGGTGAGTCATTTCCTCAAAATGAATTTCATTTTTATGGTGATTCAAAATTAACAGAACAGGTTATTACGTTGTCAAAACAATATGATAATGTAAAATATTTCGGGTCTTTTAAAAATCCGGATGATTTAGAATCGATTTACAAAAACTTCGATGTTGTTGTTGCTTGTTATGATATACAGAGCTTAAATGAAAGAATTGCAGAACCGAATAAATTATATGAAGCCCTTTTTTTCAATAAACCGATAATTGTTTCCAAAAATACATTCTTATCGAAGAAAGTGGAAAAAATAAATTTCGGTTATGCAATTGATGCTTCTAATGATGAATCCATTATTTCTTTTATAGATTCACTTAAAACAAATCAATTGAACTCTATCATTGATAATATATCAAAAATCAATGAAGATGATATAATTGATGATAATTCAGAAAAACTGATTTTGCTTTTAAAAGAAAAGATACGCAATTTATAAATTAACACCAATAAATAGGGTCTGCTGAATAATAAATATTTATGCTGAAAATCAGCAAATTAATCGATATAAAATTTGCATAACTGCAAGAAATTGAGTATTATTTAAGGATGCCAGACTTGTCTTCGACACCAAATAGTTGGATAGGGGCTTTCATTTTTGTGATGAACCTGATCCAGCAAATGAGGGATATTCCCCTGCCTTATTTAGTCTCTTTACTATTGAAGCTAATGAAATTGAGAAATATAAACATTTATCAACACAAGCCACAAATGATATTGTGTGCCTGATTGTGAATTGATAAGTAGACTCTACTTAATCTTTAATCATTCACTATATTATGGGATTTGAAAAAGATGAAAATTTTAAACCTGTTTTAAATACATCTATACAATTACTGTCGGAACAAGGTGAGGACTATATTGCTGCTTTACTGAATTCGTCATCAGTAAATGTTAGTCAAACTTATCATGATTCTTGGAATGGTGGTATTGATTATTATACTGTTTATATTGATGTAGGTGTTTCGGATTTTGCATCTATCAACTCACAGATAGAGAAGATTGAACACAAAATATTAGATACTCTC
>DUUN01000734.1 GCA_012841535.1 Gallicola sp.
ACTTTTTTGGTTGCAGGGTCACGATAACCTTCAACAAAACTTAAATTGATTTTGCCGTTTTTCAGTTTGGTAACTTTCAAAAACATCCAACAGCACCTCCTGATAGTAATCAGTTATATTATACCATGTTCTACTACATTATACAACAGAAAAATGAAAATTATTTGACATAAAAAAAGGCGCCAAGTTGGCGTTATTTAGGGCATTTTTGCAATTTAAATTGAAGATTAACTGTTAAACTAGGGATTACATTATTAAACAAACTGTAAAATTTGCCATTTATATAGAAAAAGTATTCCATTAGTGCGGATAAGGTAATCTACTATAGTAGAAAATGCTTTGAACGAAGTATTCAGTTAAAAATTTTATAATGAAATCTAATAAGGAGTGATAAAAAATGAAAAAAAGAATTTTGATTGCTGTTTTTGCAATGATTATTTCGGTTACTATCATAGTTCTTTCTGGTTTTGACAAGACTACGATGGAACCGATTGATAATGGTCCGTATGAATCATATGCAGGTGTGCGTTTTCTGGCAAAAAAAGTTCCTAATGAAAGGGTTCTTACAATTGACGGTAATAAGATTTTGCTGAAATATGATAGCACGATAAATACCGCTGATAAAATGCCAGAAGACAGAGAAGACAAATACGGAACTTATGATGAGTATGTTGACGACGAAGGAAACATATATTCATTTTTGCATAATACCAACCTTCTCTGCGGCATACTTAACTTGGGAATAAACAAGCAATATGCAGACTCCATATCTGAAGATACAGCTAGGAACATAGCTGAACTTTATCTAAACGAGGTTCTTGGTGTTGATGCTTTCAAAAAATACACATATGACAGCATAATATATGACGAAGGGTTTGAAAGGTATATCCTTAAATATTACTATCCTCTCGGTAACATGAAGACCGATGATGAGATTTATATAACTATTGATAATTTTGGAAATATTATTAGTTTGTCTGCGCTTAATCTAAATAAGTACGCAGAGATTACAATAGATACGTATGACATTGAAAAAACAGAAGGCAACGGAATGAACTATCTGTCTAATTTGGATAACAGTAATGTGGAAATCCAGGATATATTTATTTCCATGGATTACAAAGGCAGGTTGACTCTCACATATATCTATACATTTGCAAATAACGAGATAAGTCAAGCTGAAAGGTATGATACCATACTGATTAAAAAGTAGCATATATGTTATGTATTCAAAAGCTGTAGCATTAGTTGTTTCATAGAACTGATTTTTTTGCTCTGGAATGATATAATAAAGGTTATGTCTTGTCAAGTGGTGTGAAATATTTTTCTACTAAGTAACTAAAATTAACTATACCCACCGCATTTATTCCACGGTCCTATTGACAACAAGCATCTCCCATATGCTTTCATGCAGCTGCGGCACCTCCATGCCTGGGGCATTAAGCTGCCTGGCTTGAGAGCCTAGCATATGGGGCCCTCTTATTGTCAATAGGCTTTCGCGGCACAAACGCTTATTTCTCATATTATTACATTTTGTCTGCATTCGGCAGCTTTTTAAATGCATCTTTAACATAAGTTCATCTATCGATTTCTTGGATAGGTACCTTCTTTCTGCTACGTTCCATTCATCGTTCTGCTCTATCAGTATAGCTCCGCCTAAGCAAATTACAGAGGACCTGTCCGGGAAAACACTTACTACATTAAAACGCCTTCTAATCTCTTTATTTAAGCGCTCTATCAAGTTTGAAGAGTATATATGTTTCCAATGTTTTTCCGGAAAACTCATATATTCCAGGATGTCT
>DUUN01000096.1 GCA_012841535.1 Gallicola sp.
AAAGTACTGGATAAATACAAAACAGTTTATACTGATGTAGTAAGTTTAAGAAGCTATATTAAATATTTATTTAGTAGTGAACATTATAAATTCATTTTTATAAGTATTATTTATGCTTTTGTAAATGCTAGTTTAGTATCAAGATTAATAGTTGTAATTGATTGGCTAGTATTTGGGATTTTTAAAAATGATTTCTTTAATACTACTTATTACTATTTAAGAAATTTGATGCCATTTGGTAGGTTTGATATTACTATAGGGATTTTAGCTTTCTTTCTATTTATTCTATTATGGTATATTTTAGAGTATAAAAAAGTAAAAATTAATTTAAAGTAAAATGGTTGTATAATATTAAAAACAGTTTCTGAAAAAATATGTTTACATATTACTTCGATATAGTAATAAGTAAACTTTTTTAATTTACAGATTAACTAAAATAAAAAACATAAACACTAGCGTAAATGAGGGTGTAAAATTATAATTTACCAATAATTTATATAGACATAATAAAAATATTATATAAGAAATCAAAAAAAGATATGATATTAGTTGACAAATGATTAATTTAGAATTATAAAAATGGCAAGATATTGGAGTAAACATTCAATATTGTAAGGAGGAAAAAAATGAGTATAGGTGAGAAAATAATGGAATTATTAGTGAAAGAAAAAATGACTCAAAAAGAGTTGGCTACTAAAATTAATGTGACCGAATCGTCAATGTCAAGATACATCAATAATGAAAGAGTTCCAAGAATTGATGTACTCGCAAATTTGTCAAATGTATTAAATGTTTCAATTGAGTATTTTACTCAAGAAAAAAATGATAATGGGGATTTTTTAGAAGTAAAAAGACTAGTAGCAAGAAATGCTTCAAGAATGACACAAGAGCAGAAATTAGAATTAGCAAGAATTTTATTGAAAGATTAGTAGAGGAGATTATATATTGCATTTAAGTAACCAAAGATATGAACAGATAAAGCAAATAGTTACAGAAGTCTTTGAAGACTATCAAATTTGTAATTTGCCAATAGATGTTGAATTATTAGCAAAAAAAATGAATATAGAAGTTATTAAGTATAGTAAATGCGGGTTAAAAAAACAAAATGCATTACTAAATGCAAGCAATGATGGATTATCATTTTATAATAAAAAAAAGAAAAAGTTTTTTTATTTACTGTAACGATATGAATTGTAATCAACAAAGACTTAGATTTACTATAATGCATGAAATTGGTCATATTGTATTAGGACATAAAATTTCAAATGATGAAACTGAATCTGAAGCAGATTATTTTGCAAGAAATGCATTAGCTCCATTAGCGATAGTGATTAAAAAGAATATAACTTCACCTGATGAATTAATGAACGTGTTTGATATATCGTATCAATGTAGTGGAATAGTAATAAGGAATCTTGGATTAAAAATTCAATATGGACATATGGAATTAGAAAAATATGATTTGGATTTATTAAAACTATTTAACATATAGATATTCACAAGTAATGAGTAGCAGAAGCTTATTATTTGTTTATACAAAAAAAACAGAACACGGCAATGTTCTGCTAAGTAAAGTGATATACACTCCATTAAATTTAGTATATCACCAAAATAAAAAAAATGTCAAATATGACAAGAAAGAAAGGTGATTTGAGTGCCAAATCAACATGTAACACCAAAAAAAGATAAATGGCAAGTAAAAGGAGAAGGGAATTCGAAAGCCACTAGAATAGTAGATACACAAAAGGAAGCGATATCTATTGCAAAAAGTATTGCCAAGAATCAAGAATCAGAATTAATTATTCATGGTGAAAATGGACGAATTCGTGAAAAGAATTCATATGGAAATGATCCATGTCCTCCTAAAGATTCAAAATAGGTAAACTATTTGTTTAG
>DUUN01000817.1 GCA_012841535.1 Gallicola sp.
ACTAGTAGAATTAGAAAAAATTAATTAAATTAAATTATATTATATAAGGTGCTAGTGTAGCTCAATTGGCAGAGCGGCTGAATCGTGATCAGCTGGTTGGGGGTTCGAGTCCCTCCACTAGCTCCATAATTATGTAGAATTGTTTTGTAGAATGTATTACAATTTAATGATAAAATTAAAATTAAATGTGTAGATTGGGTGGTGAGCAATACAGATAACAAGAAAGAAGTTGATAGCTGTTGGCACAAGGATGAGCACGGGAATTGGTATTTGAATAAATCTATTTCTAATGATATTATAAAATGTACATTAAATGTACTTTTAAGTAAACAGGAAAAATGTAATTTGGATTAACTATAATATTATATTATTAGAAGGAGTCTGATAGTTAATGTCTAAAAATAATGATTTTTCCGTAAAAAATTTAGATAGGATAATTTTGGGTAGTTTAAGTAAAGAAAAAGGAAAAAGGTCTAAAGTAGTTATAAGAAAGGAATATGTAGGTTTAAGACATAGAGATCTGCCTACACTTACATTTATGACTATCGAATATGGCCATAGTTTTGAATATATTTTAGATCAAGTTAATATTCAAGAAATTATGAATTTAAGTGATGGAGAAAGTATTGAAATTAAAGATAGCCAAAATAAAAAAGTAGTTTGTACGCGAGATGGAGATCTCGTAATTTTTGATAGTCCGGAGCATAGCACTGTTATAGAAGTACCTTTTGATGAATTTACGATTAAAGGAGAACCACTTAGTCCTGAAGAAATAGATAAAGCTTGGCGTGAAAATAGACGAAGACTTTTTAAATCGAAAGAAGCTGAAGAAGAATTTGATGGAATAAATAGCAGCTCGTTACTTGAAGATGAAGTAGAAGACGCTGATATTGAAAAAATATTTGAGGAGACTTTAGAGCAGGTTATTTTAGAATCAGATTTTTTAGCTATTGATAGAGTATCTACCTTTGAAGAAGCCGGCGTCATGAGTAATAATAAAGGACTAGTCATTAATGTAAGATTGCTAGAAGACTTGGATACCGGAGAAGTCTATGACGGACCATTTGAATTTCAATTGACTATAGTTCAACGTAGATAAAAAATTATAATAATATTTTGCAAAAAAGGAGTTTGATGTACAGATGATGAAAAATCAAGATTTTTCAGTTAATGATCTTGAGAGGATAATTTTTGCCGGTGAGGAAAAGACTAAGAAGGTAAAAAAGCCCGTCGTTGCTGAAGAAGTCGATTTACTTGATGATGAATTTGATGAAGATGAAGGCGCCGATATTGAAAAAGTATTTGAAGAGATTTTAGAACATGTTATTTTAAAGTCAGACTTTATCGATGTAATCAGAAGTTCTACGTTTGAAGAAGCTGGTGTTATGAGTAATAATAAAGGTTTAGTTATTGAAGTTGCCGGATTAGAAGATCTTAATACTGGAAAAGTTTATGACGGACCGTTTGAGTTTCAGTTAACTATCACCCATCGTTAATATTAATTAACTGTATAATGTATTTTTAGATATAAAATATGTACATTCCACCACTCTTATGTTAGAATATATTTAGATGATAAAAACAAATATGACAGAGGAGTGGTGGAAGAAATGACGATAGATATTAAAGAGGATATAAGTAGGGCCGATTGGACGTATATTTCGGAGCATCAGGAGCTGTCCGAAGAATTTATCGAACAGCACAGTAAAGACGTCTATTGGCCCTATATTTCTATTCACCAGAAGCTTTCAGAATCATTTATCGAGCGGCACAAAGATGATGTCTTTTGGTCATATATTTCCATATTCCAGAAATTATCAGAACCATTTATCGAGAAGTTTAAGAACTATGTCGATTGGTATAGAATTTCACAATACCAACAATTATCTGAAGAATTTATCGAGAAGTTTCAAGGATTAGTTGATTGGTCCAATATATCTAGATTTCAAAAGTTGTCCGAACAATTTATTGAGAAGTTTAAAAATAGGGTTGACCCTGAATATATCTTAAAGTATCAAGATGGTTTATCTGATGAATTCAAGGCAAAAATGAGAGCTTATTGGGGTGAAGGGAGGTGTAAAGAATGAATTATAATATTGTTGATTTAAACGAGATAGATGAGTCGACAATTATTGTAAGTGGTATTGATACGAAAGACTATCCTGACTTCGCTGATTCATTCATCCAATACGCTGAATTCAAAAACGGTGCACCGTTGACCGATGAACAATTGGACATATTAAATGATGATTTTTGTTTTGTATACAAGATGGTTTTGAGACAGATATACTAAAAATAAAATAAATTAATTGACCGTACTGGGTCCCAGTACGGTTTTTTATTAGAAAGTATTATACATTTGTGCTTATTGTGTTATAATATAAATTAATCATAAAGAGTATTTTCATCTTTGATTTAGGAGAAAGTAAAATGAGTTTAAAAGACTTAGCAAGTATGCTACCAGAAAAACATGTACTTAAGATAATAGAAACTAAACCAGAGTTAATTGACTGGCCAAAACTTTCTGCTAATGTTAAGTTATCAGAAGAATTTATTGATAATTACAGAAATAAAGTTGATTGGTTTTATATTTCTAAATTTCAAAAACTTTCTGAGCCTTTTATAGAAAAACATAAAGATAGAGTTAATTGGCATCATATTTCACAATATCAGGAGTTATCTGAAGAATTTATCGATAAGTATAAAGATAGAGTTAATTGGGAACTAATCTGTCAATATCAAAAATTATCTGAATCATTCATTGAAAAACATAAGAATAAAGTCGATTGGTTACGTGTTTCAATGTTTCAAGATTTATCTGAACAGTTTATTGAAAAACATGAAAATTTAGTCAATTGGACAGCTATTTCTAAATATCAAAAATTATCTGAATCATTTATCGAAAAATATGACGACGATGTCAATTGGTATAATATCATGGCATATCAAAAACACTTATCTGATGAGTTTAAAGAGAAACATATGTGGAAAGTTTCTCCTTTGTTAAGAAAATACTTAACAGAAAATAATAGTTTGGAGGAATTAAATTGAGTATTAAGGATTTA
>DUUN01000599.1 GCA_012841535.1 Gallicola sp.
GCACATTGGAAATCTAGATATAGATTGTTTTAATATAGGAAAAGAATTTTATATCCTTGAAATGAATTGTCGTTTTGGTGGACAATATCCATTTTCACATTTAGCAGGAGTAAATTTCCCAAAGGCTCTTTTACAGTTAATTAAAAATGAGAAAGTAGAAGAGAAGTTTTTGAGAGCTATTCCTGGAATAATAGGAATCAAAGATTTGGTCCCTGTAAAAATTAAATAATGAAAGATATTGAACCATTAGTTAGTGTTTGTTGCATTACATACAATCATGAGGATTATATTCGTGATGCAATAGAGGGGTTTTTAATTCAAAAAACTTCCTTCCCGATTGAAATTATTATTCATGATGATGCTTCAACAGATAATACAGCACAAATAATTAAAGAATACGAAGATAAATACCCTGATCTGTTTGTAACTATACTACAATCCGAAAACCAGTGGTCAAAAGGTGGAGGAAGTATATATGCAAGATTTGTTTATCCTCGAGCTCGTGGAAAATATATTGCTCTTTGTGAAGGTGATGATTATTGGACAGATCCATTGAAATTGCAGAAGCAGGTTGATTTTCTAGAAGATAATTCAGATTATGGTCTAGTTCATACTGGTTATAAAACAAGTTCTGGTAACGAAATCTTAAACAAAAAGTTTAACATCACAGGATTTTATCTCGAAGATTTTTTAACTGGTAAACGTACTATTGGTACACTTACTATGTTGTTTAGAAGATATTTATATGAGAGTACACCTAAACTATATAAGTTAAAACAATTTAAGGTAGGAGATTTGCCATTGCGAATAGAACTCGCTAATATTTCTAAGATAGGATACATTAATGAATGTACTGCTATGTACAGAATTCTCGAAGAAAGTGCTTCGCATGATAAAAGGATTGAAAAAGAAATTGATTTTCAAAAAGAGACACTTTTCATAAGATTGTTTTATATTAAGTATTATCAACTCCATTATTTAAGAAAAGAATCATTCAAAACGTTCTATTCAGTCGTATTAAAAAAAGCATATTATAAACATAATATTAATATCGCGAATATTTATTTTAGAAAATTGTGTAAATTAGGATTTCCTAATATTAAATCGATAATTTTTTATTTTGGGACTAAGTATCAATTTTTCAACAAATTATTTTTATATTTAGAAAGCAGGAAAAATCAATAAAAACAGCACACATGTTTAAATTTATTTTAATTACTTTTATTCTTTTTATATGGTTGAGACACACATACAAGAGAAAGTTACACTTTGCTTCCCCTTCTGTTTTTTTATTATTTCTGTATTTCTTAAGTGTGTCATTATCTTTACCACACGTATTTGTAAATAATGAGCATCAATCACTTGATTCTTCCTATTTTGATGCTGCTCTTGTTTTTATATTTCTTTTGTTTTTATTTCTCTTTCCTTTTATAAAAATAAAAGAATCTGAGATTAAGACAATTATATTACCAAACAATAAAACATTATATTTATTCTCCATAGTTATTGTTTTATTATCTCTATTTTCAATTATTTACTTTCTTCCAATAGTTATCATAGTTTTTATGTTCGGAGACTTGAATGTCGCTAGACTGCAAGTCACACAGGGAGAGGGGTTTATGAGTGAATCTATAGTAAATACTATAGCTGCTGTTTCAGCTTCTTTTTACATAATAGCAATTTTCCTTTTTTTTATATATAGGGCAAAGGGAACAAATAAGACATTATCTATATTTCTACTTATGTCTTCTTTATCATATGTTTTACATGTATTTGCATTTGTAGGTAGAGATGGAGTAGTATTTTGGGTGTTCTCTTTTATTGGAGCTTACGGCATATTTCACAGATTTTTACCGCATACAGATAAAAAAAAGATTAAAAGAGTCTTACTTTATTTTTTTATTACAGCCATTCCTCTTTTTATGGCTATTACTTATGATAGATTTAGCGAAAATCCAATTTATGGAATCCTTTCATATGCTGGTCAGCCATTCCCTAATTTTTGTTTAGCATTTAATGCTGATTATCCAGTTTCTAATGGTGCTTCATTTCCACTTTTTAGAGAATTATTAGGTATGCCAATAGTTGAGTCGGAAAGAGTTGAATATGGTGGAACATATTCATGGGTATTTGGAACTTTTTTAAAATCATTTATAACTAATTTGGACTTAGTAGGTACAATTATGTTAGGGATATTTATGGGAGTTATATTATTAATTGCTTTTAAAAATACTAATAATAGATTTTATTTTCATCAATTATTTCTTTATTTTTTATATTTCCAGGTTTATTCACAAGGTCTGTTTTATTTTAGACAGTACACAAGAGGAGGAAATTTATATATTATAGTGTCATTTTTATTCTTTTTCTTTTTTCAATTTCTTAACAGACATGAAAGAAACCCTATAATTCTGAAAACCGTAGATACTGTTTCAAAAAGTGTGTCTGAACCAATAAAAAAACATAGTCTAAAAATTTTATTAGTTTTGTAATTCAACAAAAAATAAAACCATAAAATTCAAAGACTATGTTACTATCAAAGGAACAA
>DUUN01000625.1 GCA_012841535.1 Gallicola sp.
ATCTTCCCAAATGGGATAGACGAAAAAAATTAGTAATATGCCTGGCAAAAATATACCTATTCCTCCAGCCACAGCACCTACAATTTGATAAAACCATCCATGCCCTCTAGCTGCCATACCTCCTGCATAAGAACTAAAACTAAACATCGGACCTGGCATTCCTTGAACTATTCCAAATCCAGTTAAAAACTCTCTATTAGTCATATATTGGTTTACTTCCACCAAATCTGTGTGCATAAGGGGTACTACAACTTGCCCCCCTCCGATAACTAAATATCCATATCTGTAAAAACTTTCGAATAAATCTATTATTTTATTATCAGTTATTGTATTTAAAATAAGACCACCCATTGCAAAAACTGAAAATGCAATTAAATATTTCCAAGGAGGTCTAACTGTTACTTTGTTCCACAAATTTTTTTCTGGAGAAGAAAAAATTGCCACAACTCCTCCCATAGATAATACTAAAGGAAAAACCCAAGCATTTCTAAAAAAGTAAGTCATAATGGCACCTAGAAGAAATAGACCTAATGTAATTTTGTCTTTAATTACTTTCTTACTTATCCTATACGCAGCAGCAATTATAAACCCCACCGCCATGGGACCTACAAATCTTAAACCATCTTGGGATAGATTTATTCCCTCCATAAATTGGCTAAGAAAAGATAAGGCAGTCATAATAATTAACACAGGTAAAGCCCATATTACCATAGTCAACACAGCTAACTTAGGACCACCAATTTTATGTCCAATTGATATTATAGTTTGGGTACTACTAGGTCCTGGCAAAATTCCCGTTAAAGCTATAAGCTCTACTAATTCTTCTTCTGTAAGATATTTCTTTTTTATAACCATTTGATCTGTAAACACACCAAAATGTGCCTCCGGTCCACCATAAGCTCCTAGTGAACAAATTAAGACATCTATTAAAAATGTACTCCAAGGTACTTTTTTTTCACTTTTTTTCATATACTAACATCCTTTGAAAAGTCTTATTTTTTTGATACCCATAGTATTCATTAATAGTCTAATTTATTTCATATTTTACATATTCATAATAAAAAAGCTTGTTTAAAAGTTAATTCACTCTTAAACAAGCTTCCTATTAGGTTAGTTGTTTATATTATTCCAAATTTCAGGATTATTTATTTCTTTTCTTTTAAAAGTATGGTTTATTGAACCTTCTAATATTTGAAAATATGCCCAATGACTTTTGTCTAAGTCCTTATATGGAATTTCAATATATACATTTATTAAACTCTCGGCACTAGTTTCTCTATTAGACAGTCTATTTAACATTGTAACTGTCTCCGCTCTAGTAATTGGGTTATCAGGTTTAAAGGTCCCATCTTGATAGCCCTTTATCCTACCATTTAGATACTCTTGAGTAATTGCTTTTTCTGCCCAATGTCCAGATATATCACTGAAAGGACTACTTCCATGATTACTACTATCTATGAAACTTATAACTTGCGCTATTTCTCCTCTAGTAATTAAATCATCTGGCTTGAAAGTTCCGTCAGGATAACCTTTCATAATTCCTTTTCTCACTAAGGCATTAATAGCTCCATTAGCCCAATTATTTTTTATATCAGAAAAATTTGGTCTAGAAATGTCTGATATGTCATAACCTTTAAGTTTTACAATTAAAG
>DUUN01000801.1 GCA_012841535.1 Gallicola sp.
ATGTAACATTTTCATTCATTATTTCTTTAATAAAATATTCAACAATATTTTCCATACTGGTTCCTGTTCTGTTTTTTCTTGCATTGGAATCTAATCCCACTTCTACTCCAGTTACATAATCAATTAAATTGCTAATTATATGGTTAGATATCAAATCAAAAAGCCCCATTTTATGCATGAGCAAGACATATTCGTCTTCACTATTTATTTTTCCGCTAAATCTATAATTTATAGTCCCTTTAGCGTCATTTATTGACAATTCATGTTCTCTTTTAGCAAGTAGAATAGGAATTGCTGTTAATACGTTTGGATAAGTTTTTATTATGCTTCTAAATTTGTTTTCTATGTCTTTTTCTCCTATTAAGCTGTTCAATATGCTTAGTTCAATTTTTATTTTGTCAACATTAATATATGCCTTTTCAAAATCTGTATAATAATCCCATCCAGCAATACTATCTTTAAATGTACTTAACCATTCATCAAATTTTTTTCTCATTTCTTTTTTTCCTTTCCTCTTATCATAGTATAACGTTTCTCAGTTAATTTAAGATATTCTATTTCTCTTTCGATTCCAACATATCTCCTATTTAACATCTTACAGGCAATTCCTGTTGTTCCGCTTCCATTAAAAGGATCTAAAACGACATCTCCTTCATCAGTGCTAGCAAGAATAATTCTTTCAAGCAATGAAAGTGGTTTTTGAGTTGGATGTTTTCCTTCTAATTTTTCTCTTTTTGGAGTTAAAGAAAACTCCCACACATCTTTCATTTGCTTACCTTCATTAATTTCTTTCATGTGTTGATAATTAAACAAATGTTTACCTTTTTTCTTTGGTGTTAATTGTTTTCTGGCCCAAAGGATTGTTTCTGTCGAATGGGTAAATGCTCTTGTTGAGATATTAGGTGGTGGATTAGTTTTGCGCCACGTAATATTGTTTATTATGCTAAAACCTTCCATTTCTAATGAAACTCCAACATAATAAATATTATGAAATGTTCCACTTATCCAAATTGTACCATTATCTTTTAGCACTCTTCTACATTCCTTAATCCAAGTTCTATTATATTTAAGTTTATCTTTAGTTTCAACACCCTTATCCCAATCCGCTTTATCTACTGTTACCATTTTACCAGATGCAACAGTTATTCCACCATTTGATAAAAAATATGGAGGATCAGCAAAAATAACATCAATACTTTTATCCGGAAGTTTCTTTAATAGCTTAAAAGAATCTCCATGCAACAAGATGAACTTATCTTCTTCATAATATATACTTTTTCTTGGCAAATTAAAATTCTTATTCATATATTTAATAATTAGTAATGATTAGTTCTTCAACTGTTCCCCTGCCGGTTGCTTTTGAATTAATCATTCTTTTGGCTTCAATCACATTAATATTAAAGTCTTTATAAAGATCTCTGATAAAGCCGGTGTTATGATTGCTTAACATTACATAAACTCCCTTATCAGATAATTTCTTATATATTTTAGAAAGTCTAACTTGTTCAGCCTTACCGAAGCTATCTTTGGTATATGTTGTAAAGTTGTTTTGTTCTTCAAAAGTATCATATGGCGGATCAAAGTAAACAAAATCACCTTTCTTAGCTGTCTTTACTGCGTTTTCAAAGTCCCCACTAATAATAGTTACATTGGCATTTACAAAATAGTCATGTATGTTATCAAATAGTTCTTTATCATACGCTTTAACAATTTCCTTTTTACCCGAAGGAACATTAAAATAGCCCTTGGAATTAACTCTATATAAACCATTAAAACAAGCTTTATTTAAATATATTAGTCTAGCGGCCTTAACATGATTAGGAAGAGTCTTAAAGTCGCTTGTTCTATCCATTTCTCTCACTTTATAATAGTTTTTTTCACTATGATTTACTTCAAATTCTTTTAATACTTCGATTAATTTATAATAATCTTCTTTCTTCTTAAATGCATCAAATGCAATCATTAATTCTTCATTATAATCATTGATTACTGCATTGTCTGGCGCTAAATTAAAAAACAATGCCCCTCCACCCAAAAAAGGTTCATAATAAGTATTATACTCATTAGGCATCAGCTCTTTAATTTTATCAAGTATTTGTGTCTTGCCTCCCGCCCACTTAACAAACGGTCTAAGTTTATACTGTTTATAAGCTGAAGCTTTTGACATTTTGTAATCAAAAAGTTTAGAAAGCGATAGTTCAAGAGCATCGCTCAATTTAAATATAGTATCTAATGTCGGATTAATTTGTCCATTCTCAATTCTAGATATTTGCCCTCTGCTGATACCGGACATCATAGAAAGCTTTGATTGAGATATTCCTTGACTTTGCCTAACATCTTTTAGGCGTACTCCAAATTCAGTTAAAATCATGATAATCACCTATAAACATTATACCATAATGTGCGTCAGAGCGCACAATGAATCAAAACGGCAAGTCCAAGGCGTTTTTATAAATAATTTCTTCAATTTCTTTTTTAAATATTTCCATCCAAGGATGTGACTCCTCTAATAAAACAAATAATTGAAAATAGTTAATTACCGTTGTGTTTTTTTCTAATAACAATTTTTTAATTAATCTTTTTAGATTGTCATTAATATCTTCTGTGTTTAAATACATTATATTGTTTAAAAAATGGTCTTCGACATATTCTCTTGAACCATTTTCATTTGCTAAAAATTTTTTTACTGCTGCGTTAGTCCATTTTTCCTTATTAAAATTTTCCAAATATTCGATATTTATCCAGGTTGCTAATGCCCCATAAGCTCCACATTGATCCTTATCTGGGTCAAATGTTGCATGAGTAAAATCATGTAACAATTTATTTTCGATTCTTAGTTGAGTAGCTTTTTTAATCTTATTAAAATACTCTCCAGGAAAAACCACCAATAGATTTCTTATA
>DUUN01000141.1 GCA_012841535.1 Gallicola sp.
AGGAAGAAACAAGGGAAGAGAAAGACGAAAAACACAAAAAAGAAAAAGAAGAAAGTTTAGAAAACCCGTCAAATAGTGAGGTTGAGGAAGTGATTATAAAAGATAGAATTGACAATTTACAAGCTACAGGAAGTTTAGAAACCGAAATAGAAGTTTTAGAAACTAAGGAAGAAAAAAAGAACGTTAATTTAGAATTAAATAAAGTATTATTGGTTGCTGGTGCTATAGGTGGATTAGCTTTAATTATTTTTGTGTTGTCAAAAAGAAACAATCAACCGAAACCAAAACAAGCGGTAAAATTTCAACCGCAAATATTTCAAGGAGGTAATGTAAATGCAGGACTTACAACAATCGACAGATATTAATAATTTTGATCAGACAGAAGAAGTTTTTAAGCAGGAATTTATGGAGGGTGTAGCTGAACATTTTGAAGGGGAAGAATTAGAAGGAATTAAAGCAGAAGATTTTGCGACAATGGTTGCAGAAATTGCAAGTGGATTTATCCAAGGGGTACCACAAGAAGAAATTGAACTTTTCAAGATTAGATATGTTGCTTTTACGTCACCAATGTTAAAATTGGCTGGATTTGAAACATTAACCAAAGGTATTGGACTTGATGGGATTATTGAAAGGTATCCTTTCATCGGGGTTATCTTGTGTGCTGGAATTACAGTAATCGGAATTAAGATTTTATTGCCTAAACCAAAGATTGAACAACAAGATTATAAGGAGGGTTTAGAGTATGAACAATAAATTTTTACCTATTTTAATCGGTGCAGGTGCTCTGGTTGCCGGGATTTTTTATAAAAAGTCTAAGGCTAACGGTTCACAGACAGGTAATAATAACAACGGTTCATCGACAGGTAACGTCAACAACGGGTCAACAGCACCAAAGGTACACTTAACACGAAATATGTTAAAAATGGGTGATCGTGGGGAAGATGTTAGAAAGTTGCAACTTGCTTTAATGTTTTTAGGCTTTGATTTGAGAACATATGGGGCAGATGGTATATATGGTTCTGAAACTGAATCCGCTGTTCGGTCTTTTCAGAAAAAACATACCTTGGTTGTTGACGGGATTGCAGGGCCAGAAACACTTGGAAAAATCAACTCTGAATTGTATAAATACGGTGGATATTTAACCTTTCCAACCTTTTAAAAAGGAGGGTTAAAAAGTGGATAGCGGTTTATTTTTGGGTTTAGCTATGGCGGCTATGGGTTTTTTCGTTTTTTTCGATACGGTTAAAAACGGGCGGAAAATTTTTAAGCGAAAGGGTGATTTTATGGTTATGGTTGATAGCGGGCATGGGTTGCATGATTCCGGGGCGGTTGCAATTGATGGAACTCTTGAAAAAGATTATAACCGGGAAATTGCGAAGCATTTAGTTGATTTATTGCGAACTGGCGGGTATAAAGTCGAAACAACAACAGATTTAAATGTTGATGCTTATGCAAGTATTTCCGAAAGGCGAAGAAAATTTGAGGAATCGGGGGCAAAATTATTGGTGTCTATCCATTGTAATGCGTACACAAATCCAGAAGCGAACGGAACAGAGGTCTTATATATGGACAAAAAAGCAGAATCTCTTGCACGCGGAATAAGTTATGATATAGCAA
>DUUN01000426.1 GCA_012841535.1 Gallicola sp.
AAGGAGTGAATTAATTATAAAGATCCAACTAATGTACGACGATAAAGAGGGTAAGTATTATATATATAAAGATAATAAACTATATGCAAGTGCAACAGACCAAGATACAGCAATTAAGTGGTTTATACAAGCAAAACAAATTATAAATATAATTAAGGAGGAATAAATTATGAGAATGCGGGGGTACTCCCCGAGAGAATTGGTTAATATCATTAAGAAAAAAGGGTGGTCATTATCCAGGGTAAAGGGCAGTCATCATATATACCAACACCCGAATAAAGATAAAAATATTACAATTCCAATGAAAGGCAAAGAAGTATCAAGACCATTAAGTAAACGAATTCTTAAAGAGGTGGAGGCACTGTGATGTATGATCTAATTGATGTATTAGAAAATGAATTGTCAAAATATGAAATAATAGAAATTTTAAATGAAGTATTGGATAATTACATAGAGAACAAAGAACAACTAAATAGCTATGCTATTGAAAATAGAATATGCCCGAAATGTTTAACTGAATTAGAAATACATAAGTGGAAGGAGGATAGAGGAGAATATATGGGGTCTTTGGCATTAGAGGAAATGAATGAATTATACTGTGGGAGGTGTGGCACAAGTTATCCAATAGAAAGGTAGGATGGTGGTCTTATGCTAGATTTGATTAGTATTGAAGACGATGAAAATTTACAATTAGATAGAGAAAGGTTGCTTAAATTGATAAATAAGAACGAGAATATATTTAATGAAATACACATGGAATTTTTAGATGAGTACGGTAAAGAGAAAATAATTACTAATGATGAATATTATTTGATTAAAAAAGTGTTCGATTATATAAAACAAAATATGCAGGAGGACTAAATGCAAATTAATGAGTGGCTCACAACTAAAATAGGTTGCGATATTTGGGAGAAAAAATATAAATACAATGATGAAACATTTGAAGAATGGTTAGATAGAATATCGGGAAAAAATGAAAAAATAAAACAATTAATACGAGACAAGAAATTTATATTTGGTGGTAGGATTCTAGCCAATAGGGGATTGCAACATTTAGGTAGAAAAATTAGTCTAAATAATTGCTATGTTATAACTCCTCCCGAAGACAATATAGAATCAATATTTGAATGTGCCAAAAAATTAGCACGTACATACTCATATGGCGGTGGTTGCGGGATAAATATTTCAAAATTAGCACCACGTAATTCAAAAATAAACAATGCAGCAAAAGAGACTTCTGGTAGTGTATCATTTATGGATTTATATTCATTAGTAACTGAGTTAATTGGTCAAAATGGTAGACGTAAACATTAAGAGCTTACTTCTTGAAAATATATAGAGTAAAGGAGTTTAATATGATAAAAAAAGAGGTTATGATAGATTATCTGAAGCAAGGACTATCTACGAGAGACATAGCAAAAATTAGTGGTGAAAGTAAATCAAACGTGGGGTATTGGATTAATAAGTACGGTATTACGGACTTAATGAAATATAAAAAAAGTGAATATACGGATATTCATTACTTTAATAAAATTGATACAAAAGAAAAGGCATATATTCTAGGGTTCACTATCGGAGATGGGCATATTGATAAGAGAAATCAGTTTAGTTGCTCAATACAGTTACAAGATCGTGAGATACTGGACTTTATTTCTAGTGAAGTCGGTTGCAATATACAAGTTGATAAAACATACAACAAAAAGCAACGAAAATATCCTAATGCCTCTATAACCATAGGCAACCCAATGTTATGTAGAGATATTCAAAAACAGTTTGGTGGTAGACTGAAACAAGAACGAAGAATACCAATTATCCCCAAACATCTGGAAAGGTATTTAGTACTAGGATTTTTTGATGCTGAAGGATGCGTAACCTGGGGTTTTAGAAAGGATCGCAATAGATTGTGGCAAAAAATATCCTTTACTTCACAACTCCATATGCTAGAAAGTATACAAAAAATACTTATTAAACAGAATATCGCCACCACAATACGCCCTAAATCCGATAGCGACTGCTACGTCCTGAATTTTTCAGATAAAGATAGAGTATCAATGTTTCTAAATTACATATATCCTAATGATGAATTTATCATATTAAAACGTAAGTATAAAAAAGCTCAAGCTCTGCGTCTTGAATTGGGAGAATTCGGTGAAGTCTAAACAATATTAAAATAATATTGCATGATAATACCGAGCCGTGCCTACAGAGTAGGAAGGTGTAGAGACTACTGGAGGTTAGCGATAACCTTAATTACCAGAATTAGCACCCAAGCCTTTAATTAAAAAGGTAAGATATAGTCCGACACTTATGGAAACATAAGTCAACACAAAGGGAGCATTAATGATTTCATTAGACTGCAATCATCCTGATTTAGAGGAATTTATTTCGGTTAAATCAGATTTGAAAAAAATAACTAAAGCAAATATTTCTGTGAAAGTTACTGATAAATTTATGGATG
>DUUN01000439.1 GCA_012841535.1 Gallicola sp.
ATTCAATTAGAAACTGAAGATTATACCTCCAATCTTCCTTACAGTGCTCCAGCTGTTAAGTTTTTACTTGAAAATGCTGGTTATAAAGGCGATTATACAACCAAATCTAAAGGAACTTACCTTTGGTATGATACGGAATCCCATATGGTTATTTTAAGAAAACTTGATGATATGATTGGTGACGGAGAAGATACTACTGAATTATCTTTTAGTCCTATTAACGTTCCTGTTGTTTCCGCAACCGATAAGAAATACGAAATTAACAATAATATCGGGGGACCTGAAGATTTGTTTTTAACAAAGAATAAAAAACCTGTTATACTATTGGGTGGGAATAAAGGTGATAATTTAGTATCTGCTGTTAGGACAATCAGAAATCTTGGAGAAAATAAGAACAATGTTCAAAATCTGCAACTTGATAAAATAGCTAATGACGAGCTAAAAAATCAACTCAATAGTATTGTTAATCATTCCTTATTTGTTGGCAAATCCTATAAATCCTATTATTATAAAGAATACCAAACTATCACTAATATAATCTTTTCTGAAGAAAAGGATCTTGAATTAACAATAGATAAATTTCCTGAAAAACAAACTGAAGATAATCCAGAAGGGCCAGACTATAGAAATCTAAACTCTATTATTATTCCTCCGAATGTCAAAAAAGTTTCACCTGGTGCTTTTGATAATTTAATTGAAGAAAACAAAATTATAAAACTTGTTTTAGAAAATAAAAAAACGGATGTATCTGAATTTAATTTAGATAAATATTTTGCGATTGTATTAGGAAATAATGGGACCCATTATGATGAAGAAAATAACCCTTATAACTGGATACTACAATTTAATGAAGATACTATTTATGGAAACCTTGGATATATAAATGCTGCATTAAAAGATGAAATTACATCAAAACAATACGCCGAGCTATCTGTTGGCGAACACCCTGATGAAAATGGAATTTTTGAAGTTAAAATTATAATTAAAGAACCTGATGCAGGACTTTTTGATGAGGCTTTTGGGCCTATTCAGAATGGAATTGGATCAGCATTAGAATATTTATTTTATGGAGGAGTTAAATCTGCACATGTATTTCCAATACCAATAGAGGATCCCGATTCTAAAACTTTTATTGATGATTTTAGTGATCCAATGAATGTTGCAGTGCCGGTTTTAGGATGCTTTCTTGGAGTTGACAATATGCAAAACAAAGACTTTAATGAAGTGTTTCTGGAAGTGCTTCAGAAAGTGCGGGATTACAAATTATCCAAATTATCTGATTTAGTTGAAAATTCAGGAAAAATTCAAGTTGTTGGTCATGTTGAAAAAAATGAAAAAGATGGGCCAACAATATATTATAATGTTTTTTATACTTTTAAATTTGTTCATCAAGAGGGGGAAGCCGAAGAAATAGGATGAACAGAATAATTAACTAATAAGCGTTTAGAATATTCTTCTTTGTTAAAAAAATATTTTCTTTTCAACATAATTATAATTTTTTGTTAAATCTTCCTAAAAAAAGGATTTAAA
>DUUN01000006.1 GCA_012841535.1 Gallicola sp.
GTTGATACCATTTAATTATGATGATGACCAAAAATATCTTATGAGATTTTTTTACAATAATGACGCAGAATCTGGTGAATCAGCAGACCAATGTGAGTTTTATCAATATATAAATGGTAATTTATTATTGGCTGACTTTGGCACTAATGACTTTACAAAACCAATATATACTAGCAATTCAGCACCGAAAGATGATATATCAGATAAGTTGTCATCTGCTGACGCATATCATCACTTTAACTTATGGACTAATTCTTCCGCACAGAAGGCTGCTTTATTAGTTCCTGAAGATTATTGGTGTCAGATAAGTTTTGATACTCCCGTAAATATAAGTTCTATCAATTATATTTATGGGCATAGATGGGGTTTTTATGCTTCAGTTGTTCACAATGGTATAAGTTATTGGCAAAATATAGAGGTATATGGCTCTCAAGATGGAACTAATTGGACATTTTTAGCCAACTGTTATAATGCCGAACCAGCCAGTGGGGGTGGGCGTCATGTTCCTTCATTCTTTACATCGCCAAATAAAGAAATTTTAACTGATACTTATTGGAAATATTATAGATTTTATCCAAAAAACTTTGCTAAAACTAGCACATATGCTTCTCCAGATGGGACATCAACTATGTTTGGTTTAATGTCAATTAAAGGAACAGAGGCTGGTGACGCAACTGCAATTGAAGCGGGGATAACATCAGTTCAAGCAAAAGAAATGTCTTATGATTCTACATTTAGAAAGATAGTATTTGCTCACGCTGACTTTGCCCCAAAGCAATTTACTAATGTCTTTGCTGCGTTTACTGCGACTGGATTGAATTTTGGAACACTAGGCAACCCCACCTTGGTTAAATATTATCAAGAACGTGTTTTATTTGCTGGTTTTACGAATCAAATAAGACAGTTTAATTTATCAAAGTCTGGGGATGAAAATGTATTTACATTAAATACTGGCACTGTGGTTGCTACTGACCCGATACAAGGTGTTATTAGAGAACAAATACATAAACCTACTTGGGCTTATGGTGGAAGAAATATATTATATATTGGAAGTAATGATGGTGTATTTAATGTGCAAGGCGGGAATAATCAACCTATTACAGCAACCTTTATAGATGCTCATTTGCGTATGGTAAAACCTTGTGCTAATATACCTATTGTTAAGATTGAAGATATTGGCTATTTTGTTGGTAGCGATAAAAAAACTGTTTACGCATTTGATTTTGATTTTTCAGTAGACCGAATGAAAGCAGTTGCAATCAATGAACATTGCTTAACTTTGTTTGATTCTGGTATTAAAATGTTAGTTGCTTGTAAAGGCAAAACAGATTATATGTATGCTTTACTTGAAGATGGCACTATTATGGCTTGTTTAATCAGCAAGTTTAATGAATTTTCAAGTGCTATAACATCAATACAAAACGAATCACTGCATAGTTGGTTTCCGATTTCAACAGAAGGCACTATACTTGAAATAACTACATTACAAAACAATTTAACTGGTGAAGATACACTATTTGCTTTAATTAAAAATATAAATGATGTTGTGACTATACAAGAATTAGAAAAATTTAATTATGCCAATGCCGAATATGATTGGGAAGATTTAATTACTAATGGTAGTCAGGAAACAACCACAACCACTACGGATGTTTCTATTACGGTTGATGGAACACGTAATGATATTGGTAAGTATAAGATAACCAATCTGACTACTGATTGGGAAGATGCTACGAAAGTTGTTTTAACCGATTCGGTTGGAAGAGAACTTACTCTCACAAATTTAGAGTTAGCAGATGGTTATTGGTATGCTAATTTAGATACATTCCCAAATTCAACCTATGAATATATTGAATATACCACTAGTAAGTTTTCTTGGGATAACGATACAATAGTGGCATTAAAAAGTTTTATGAGTGATAATATTTTATTAGATAATAAATATAAAGTTTTACAATCTAACCCAGTTGGTTATCAAATATCGTTTGATGGAACAATAAATTCAAATGGTAAATATAAAATAAGTATTACTGGCAATGTATCTTGGGATGATGCTTATTCTGTGGTTCTTTCTGGTGTTGGATTAAATGATATAACTTTAACAGAATTAGAAGATGTTGCTGGAACTTGGTATGCTTATATTGATACAGTCCCTGCACCAACTGATGTATATACAAGTTATGTTAAATATAAAAAAGAATTTAAAGTTCCAGACGCTTTAATTGGTTTGAATTTAGTTGCGTATGAAAATGGTGTATATGTTGACACAACTTGGGATGATGATACTTTAATAACCGAAATTGAGATGATTGAACCAATTGTTGGTGTTAAATATACAGCGAGTGCTAAATATGCAA
>DUUN01000119.1 GCA_012841535.1 Gallicola sp.
ACCAGAGAAACGGGAGTATATAAAGAGTGTTACTATACCATGAAGGCGTAACAGTGCTTAAAATGAGTTTAAATAGCCTTAAATGAGGTATCTGTATAACTACTGTAGGCACTGTGAGGCTCTAGAGCCGTGAATTATGCATGAATAAACGGTTAACCTATCACTTCCTATAATGTTTGTTATGTTATTAGAATATATGTTTGGTTATCTATAGAAGAGCATAAAAAAAAAAGACTGAAATTCAATCAGTCATTTTTTCCAAATCTTCAAATTCTAAGTATTCAGCGATACTTTCATATTCTAGCAAGTCGTTTATGATACTCTCTTCAAAGGTTGTGTCTTCTTCATCCATCTCTTCCAATATTAACTCTTGCATTTAATTATCTCCTCCCTCAACATTCAATGTACATTACCAAATCAACACTATCTTTAAAATTTTGTTCTTCTAAATGTTGCATTGTTTCCTCATACTGCTTGCTATCAGTTTCTTTTAACTCTTCTAAACTTGCTAATAATCTCCCGTAAAAACCTTGTCCCTGTGCTAATTGTTTAAATGTTTCTAAAATTTCATTTCTTGTCATTGTTTCCACCTCCTAAAATTCTATTGGATCCATTTCTTCTATTTCTAATATGTAACAAACATCTGTATAGTAACATCTTGCATCCGTTCTCATATCATTAAAATGTTTAATATAACCTGCTCTATAATCCCTTAAGTCGCTTATAGCACCTATTAAATTATTATACTGATAGTATTCTAGTACTCCGTACTGCCCCGCTGCATATTCTTCTAAATAATAAATAACCTTGTCTAAAATTTCATTTTCATTTAATTTTTTCATTTCTTTTATTTCTCCTCTTTTCTTTATTTTTTTTATCCTTGCGGATATTTAAGCAAATTTCTTTTTTTTTTATTTTAAACTATTGATATATAATAACTTAACTGTTTTTACCGTTCTCATTTTTCCACCTCCTCCAAGTGTTCTAATATTATTTTAATATCTTCAATTGGCACACCTGCGACGCTGGTTGTTAAGTGTTCTGTTAGTGTGTAATATTCCGCTAGTTTTCTACCATCATTATTATAATAAATTAGATAAAACTCGTTGTTGTGTCTGTAATCCTTATATACTAAGATATCATTTTTCAATTTTTCTTCATACATCATTTTTTTTTATTTCTCCTTTTCTTCTTTTTATCCTTGCGGATATTTCATTTTTTTACCTCTTAAATTAAAAGGGCTTGATTAACTCTACAATAAATAAGTAATAATAGTATAATATAACTGCTGCAAATACTATCAAGAATATCAATTCTTTTAGTGTGTATTTTTTCATTTTACCTCCTTGTATCTATAATTATACATGATTTTATTGATAATTCAAGTACCTTTTTGTATTTTCTTTCATTTTTTGATAACTTTTTTTGCAAAGTCCCTATTCATGCTACTTTGCGGCGTGTTTTTATTTTACACTTTTTTTTTAATAAATACACCTTTACACTAAAAAGTGTATAGTTTCATTAAAATGTTGTATAATGCTTGTAAATTGACTTATAGTGTGCTATTTGATATACTATTTATGTACAGAGGAGTTTACAGTTACTTTACATACATTTTAGGTAGTTGACACTTTACATCATCTTTACAGTCGACCATTCGTCAAGTGAGTAGGTTTACAAACATTAGTTCTATTTACATTATTTAATGTAAAGTGAGTGTAAAGTAAAAAAAATCCCAGAAAGTGCAAAAAGCACGGTAATGTCTAAAATAAATACTTAAATAATAACTTCTCAAGTTCTATCAATAGTACATGAGATATTCTTTTAACATACACCAATTACATATTAATCATGCAATAGATATTATATAAAAGTAAACAATAGTTCGTTATATAAATTGTGTAGAGCAGATGTCATATAAATATTCCAATATACCATACGAACAATAGTTTACCATAAAAAAAGAGTGTTTAATTTTAATATCTCACACTCGCATGGAAGAAATATACTATCATGGCTATTATTAATATTGCCTTTAATATATTCATCATTCTTCCCCATACCCTCGGGGGGGTATTTTTACTTTGCTCAATATCATGGTGGGGGGTATGGTTAGGGAAATAGAACGCCATTACATCTCGCACATTTAAATCTGATATGCCTAAATCGTCTATTAACTGTTGAGGTATGCTCACCTCACCTTTTTTCTTAGTTAGTTTGCTAAACTCTTTTAATAATATAATATGCTGATTAATGACATATTGTACATGC
>DUUN01000820.1 GCA_012841535.1 Gallicola sp.
AGAATTAATAGTCATCTTGTTTTTAATTAAGTTTTTATAAATACTAGCTTTATAGTTTTACCTTAAGTTAGGATTATGTTAAAATTTATTTGTACATATATTAAAATGAATTGTTAAAAATAGAACTATTAATTTTGAAATTATAAAATATTTAAAATAAAAGAATAAAAAATTATAAAGGTACAAAGTTGGCAGTTTATTTTTCTTTAGTACCTATATTTTTTGGGTAGGAGGTTGTTATGTCAAATATTTATGAATTAGCATTAAAAAAACATGAAGAATGGAAGGGGAAACTTTCAGTAGAATTAAAGGCTAAGTTAGAGGATAAGGATGATTTAGCTATTGCCTATACTCCAGGAGTAGCAGAGCCTTGTAGAAAAATTGCAGAAAACAAAGACGATGCCTATAAATATACTTGGAAGGGAAATACCGTTGCTGTAATTTCCGATGGTACTGCTGTACTTGGTTTAGGTGATATAGGACCGGAAGCAGCTCTTCCAGTTATGGAAGGAAAATGTGTTTTATTTAAAAAATTCGGAGAAGTTAATGCTGTTCCTCTTGTGTTAGATACAAAGGATCCTAAAGAGATAATCAATATAGTAAAGGCTGTTGCACCAACATATGGTGGAATTAACCTTGAAGATATTTCCTCTCCTAGATGTGTGGAAATTGAAAGAACTTTAATTGAAGAATTGAATATTCCTGTTTTTCATGACGACCAACACGGAACTGCTATAGTTGTTACTGCTGCACTTATTAATGCCTTAAAAATAGTAAATAAAAAAGCAGAAGATATTACTGCTCTTGTTTCAGGTACTGGAGCAGCTGGTTTTTCAATTATAAAAATGATTAGGCAATTAGGTGTAAAAAACATATATGCTTTTAATAGGTCAGGTGTGTTAAATAAAAAATATTCCCAGGAATATAATTTTGTAAAAAAAGAAATAGCAGGAATTACCAACTTAAATGAGGAAGACATAACTCTTGAAGAAGCTATGAAAAAGGCTGATTTATTTATTGGAGTAAGTGGTCCAAAGGTTTTAAATA
This sequence comes from Gallicola sp., assembly GCA_012841535.1. Classification (GTDB taxonomy): domain Bacteria; phylum Bacillota; class Clostridia; order Tissierellales; family Peptoniphilaceae; genus Miniphocaeibacter. Next base: position 1,048 of record DUUN01000820.1, read on the forward strand.
AAGAGATGGTTTCTTCTATGAAAAAAGATTCTATTGTATTTGCTATGGCAAATCCTGAGCCGGAAATAGGGTACGAAGATGCTATTGAAGCTGGAGCAAGGGTTGTTGGTACAGGTAGATCGGACTTTCCTAACCAAATCAACAATGTTTTGGCTTTTCCAGGTTTATTTAAAGGGGCTTTAAAGGCTAAGGCAAAGAAGATTACAGAAGAAATGAAAATGGCAGCAGCTGTAGGTATAGCAAAACTTGTTTCAGATGAAGAGTTAAATGAAAAGTATATTATACCTTCAGCATTTGATGATAGAGTTGCAGATATTGTTGCAGATGAAGTTGAAAAAAAAGCTAAAGAATTGGGAATAACCAGATAATAATAAGAAAACGCCTATTGAACCAATAGGCGTTTTCTTATTATTATTTATTATTTAAGAATAGAATGAAATTGTCTTTTTATCTTTGAACTCTTCCAGAAGCATCTCCACCTACTAGGTTTTCAACTTCTTCAACAGTCACTAGGTTAAAGTCTCCATTAATTGTATGTTTTAAAGCTGAAGCAGCAACACCAAATTCTAAGGCGTCTTTAAAATTCTTTCCTTCAAGTAAACCATGAATAGTTCCTGAAGCAAAGGAATCTCCACCACCAACTCTATCTACAATTCTAACTTCGTATTTTCTAGAAACATAGAATTCATTTCCATCATATGCACAAGCAGACCAACCATTGTCAGATGCAGAATAGGATTCTCTTAATGAACTTATAACATATTTAAAATCAAATTTGTCAATCATTTGTTTAAATATATTTTTATATCCTTCTAGTTCTAATTCTCCTGTAGTTACATCTGTATCTCCAGGTTTAAAACCTAAAGTTAAGTGAGCGTCTTCTTCATTACCAATACAAACATCAACATATTGCATTAGATTTGTCATTACTTTTTGAGCTTCTTCAGGAGTCCATAAATTTTTTCTATAGTTTAAATCTACAGAAACAGTTACTCCATTAGCTTTTGCTGCTTTACAAGCTGCTTCGGTTAAATCAGCTGCTTCTTTACTTAAAGCAGGAGTTATTCCTGAAAAATGGAACCATTTCGCATCTTTAAATATTTCATCAAAATCAAAGTCATCTATAGTTGCTTCACTAATTGATGAATGAGCTCTATCATATACTACTTTTGATGGTCTCATTGAAGCACCAGTTTCTAAATAGTATATACCAACTCTGTCTCCACCTCTAGTTATATAGTCTGTATGGACACCATATTTTCTTAAGCTATTTACTGCAGATTGACCAATTGGGTTATTTGGTAATTTACTTACAAAATAAGCATCATGTCCATAATTAGCTAATGAAACAGCTACATTAGCTTCACCACCACCATAGTTTACATCGAAAGAATCGGATTGTACAAATCTTCTATATCCTGGTGTGGATAGTCTTAACATTATTTCTCCTAAGGTAACAACTTTTGCCATAATTAAATCCTCCTTGTTATTTAGCTTCTCTAGCTTCTTTAACCTTGCCTACAAATTCTTTAGCAGCATTTGTCATTTCTTCACTTGTGCCTTTAGTAAGGTTTCCACCAACACCTACGGCTATACATCCATTTTTAATCCATTTGTCAACATTATCAATACTAACTCCACCAGTTGGCATTAAAACTGCTTGTGGTAATGGTCCTTTAACAGCCTTAATAAAGTCAGGGCCAAATGCTGAACCAGGGAATACTTTAATAACATCTGCACCTGCTTCCATAGCTTTAATCATTTCTGTTAAAGTCATACAACCAGGCATATAAGGAGTTTGGTATCTGTTGCATAATTTTGCACTTTCTAAATCGAAAGCAGGGCTAACAATATATTTAGCTCCAGCTAAAATTGCAGCTCTTGCAGTTTCGCTATCAAGTACAGTTCCTGCACCTACTAATAAATCATCTCCAAATTCGTTTGTTAATTCTTCAATAACTTTACTAGCTCCAGGTACGGTATATGTAATTTCTATTGCATCAATACCGCCTGCCATACAAGCTAAAGATATTCTCTTAGCTTCTTCAGTAGAAGTAGCTCTTATTACTGCTACAACTCCAACTTTTTCAATTCTTTGAATAACTTCAAATTTTCTCATGGTATCCTCCTTGTGTTTCACAATACAAAACTATATACTACAATATGAAACTTGTTAATTCTATTATAGTTGGTTTATAATAGAATTGCAAATAAATTTGAAAGGGTAGTGTAAAATAATGGCAGAAATAGTTCAATCCCTAGATAGGGCTTTAAATATATTGGAAATTGTAGCAAAAAATGAAAATGGAATAGGTATTAAAGAGTTAAGTGAACAGACTAATTTACATAAAAGTACTGTACACAGACTTTTACATTCTTTAATATATAAGGGATTTGTAGAACAAAATGAAGAAACTGGCAAATACTCTATAACATTTAAGCTTTATGAGTTAGGAATAAATAAAATTCAAAATATAGATTTAGTAAAAATCGCTAGACCCTATGTTGAAGAATTAATGGACAAGGTAGATGAGGTAGTACATTTAGTTGTAAGGGATGGTAACTATATAGTATATGTTGATAAGGTTGAAAGTAAAAATACAATTAGAATGTTTTCAACTATTGGTAAGAGGACTCCCTTGTATTGCTCTTCTGTAGGTAAGGCAATTACTGCGTATTTATCAGAAGAAGAAGTTGAAGAAATTTGGAATAGTTCAGATATTAAAAAGTTTACCCCAACTACTATTACAGATTTTAATAAATTTAAAGAAGAGCTAGAAAGTATTAGGAAGTTAGGCTATGCTGTAGATAATGAGGAACATGAAATAGGCGTAAGATGTATTGGTGCACCTATTTTTAATATTGACGGTAAGGTTGAATCGGCAATAAGTGTATCTGGACCGTCTAATAGAATGACCGATGAAAAATTAGATGAGATTTCAAATTATATTAAATACTATGCAAATAAAATTTCAGAAAGACTAGGATATAGTATTAAAGAATAGTTAAGAAATTATTACAATTGTTTAATTATATTGTTATTTAATTTAAAGTAATTTAAAATTGATATAAAGTCTAAAATACAATTGAGGTGAAGAATGAAAATTGATTGGAACGAGAAAGATAGAACAAAGGCCATTTATGGAATAATTGTTGCTGTTGTTTCAATAATATTTTTCTTTGTATTGTATCGGATTGATGATGTAAAAGAAAGTATTGGTAATTTCTTTGGAATATTCTATCCGTTTATAATAGGAGGAGTTTTTGCCTTTCTATTAAATTTACCCTTATCATTTATAGAGAAAATGTTAAACAGAATAAAGGTTTTCTCAAAATTAAAGGATAGGACAAAGAGAATTATTTCTACAACATTAACATATATTTTATTTTTATTGTTTATAGTATTATTTTTTAGTTTACTAATTCCACAACTATATGACTCAATAAAAACTTTAATAGATAGTGCTGGTAAACTTATGGCTACTACAAATTTATATAAACTTGAGGAAATATTGGAGAAGTTTAAAATTGATCCTAATATAGTTGAATTTATTACCGACAAGGCAAATGAAATCCTAAGTTTTATTACAGATTTCTTTAAGGGTATGCTTCCTAGATTAGGCTCAATGGCGTCAGGAGTTGTAACTACAACAGTAGCTTGGTTTGTTGGTTTTATAGCTTCAATTTATATATTATTTGACAAGGAAAGATTTGGTGCATTAGCAAGAAAGGTATCATATTCTTTTTTACCGACAAAAGTTTCTGAAAACTTAATTAGAATAGTTATGAAAATCAATTCTACTATGAAGGGATATATTGGAGGTCAGCTTCTAGTAGTTTCAATTCTAGGAATTATGATGGCAGTGGGATTAAGTGTTCTTGGAGTAGAAGGAGCCATTGCAATGGGATTTATTATAGCAGTAACGGATTTAATTCCTTATATAGGTCCTTGGATTGGTTCAGTACCAGTGTTTTTAATGATATCGGTGCAAAATTTCAACAAGGCATTAATTTTTATAGTAATGATTTTAATAGCTCAACAAATAGAGGAAAATCTATTAAAACCAAGAGTTCAAAGTGATAAATTAGGAATTTCTGCCTTTTGGATATTAGTTTCAATTATTATTGGTGGAAGTTTATTTGGAATAGTAGGAATGATTGTAGGAGTTCCTATATTTGTTGTAATCTATCAATTAATAAAGGAAATATCAGAATATAGGTTAAAGAAAAAGGGATTACCTATAGCAACTGATGAATATTTAAAAGAAGAGAATAAAATCATTTCGGGAAAAACTAAAAAAAATGAAAGTGGAAAAATTTTAGATATAGATAATAATGAATAATAACTATAAAAGTGAAGGTTTTAAATAAAACTTTCACTTTTTATATACCTGAAAAATGTTTTCATGTTATAATTGTTACATACTTATTATTTTTAAAAATAGGAGGAATTTATGAAAGCTTATACAACGGACAAAATTAGAAACCTAGCTTTAGTTGGTCATAGCGGAAGTGGGAAAACTACTCTTACAGAAGCTATGTTATATAACACAGGAGTTATAGGTAGAATGGGAAAAGTAGAAGATGGAAATACTGTTTCTGACTTTTCAAAAGAGGAGACAAAAAGAAAAATTTCCATTAATACTTCTATTGTTCCAATAGAGTGGAAGGATACAAAAGTAAATTTAATTGACACTCCTGGATATTTTGATTTTCAAAGTGAGGTTTTTTCTGCTTTAAGAGCAAGTGAAGCTGCTTTAATAGTAATAGATGCTACAAATGGTATTCAAGTAGGAACTGAAAAAGTATTAAAATATACAAAAGAAATAGACTTACCAAGAATAATTTTTGTTAATAAAATGGAAAAAGAAAATGCTAAATTTGCAAAAATTGTTTCGGATCTTCATATTGAATATTCTAAAAGAGTAATTCCTTTTACCTTAACTTTAGGAGAAGGAGAGGACTTTAAAGGTATTATAGATGTATTAAATAGAAAAGCCTATGAGTACGATGGTTTTGAAAGAAAAGAAGTTCCAATTCCTGAAAATAGGGTAGATGAGGTTGAAGTTGTTTATAATGAAATCTGTGAAGTAGTTGCAGAAACAGATGAAGAATTAATGGAAAAATATTTTTCAGGTGAAACCTTTACCCACGAAGATTTAATGCAAGGTATAACTGCAGCCCTACTTGAAGGTACAGCTGTTCCATTAGTAGCTGGTTCAGCAGAAACCGGTGCTGGACTAGATGTATTATTTGATTTAATTATTGAATATATGCCTTCACCAGATGATAAGAGGGCTAAATATGGATTTAGACATCAAGATGAAGAATTTAGAGAAGTATCAGTAGATGCTCCAATGGCAGCAGTTGTTTTTAAAACTGTAGTAGACCCATTTGTTGGAAAGATTTCCATATTTAAAGTTATTTCAGGTAAAGTAACAAAAGATGCAGAAATATATAATGTATCAAAAGATAAGGTAGAAAAATTAGGTGGTTTATTCTACTTAAGAGGTAAGGAACAAATTGATGCGAAAGAAATAGTAGCAGGAGATATTGGAGCTATTTCAAAACTTTCTGTTACACAAACTGGAGATACTTTAGCATCAAAAGCTAATCCAACTCTATTTAAGCCTTTAAAATATCCTTCACCAACATTATTCTTTGCAATAGAACCAAAGACAAAGGGAGATGAAGATAAAATTTCCTCAGCACTGGGAAGATTACAAGAGGAAGATCCTAGTTTAGTAACTAATAGGGACAAGGAAACTAAACAATTAACACTTGGGGGACAAGGTAATGTTCAACTACAAGTAGCTTTAGATAGATTAAAAGACGAATTTGGAGTTGAAACTGAAATTATACCTTTAAGAATTGCTTATAGGGAAACTATAAAGGGAAAATCAGATGTTCAAGGTAAACATAAGAAACAATCTGGTGGAGCAGGACAATACGGAGATGTATTTATAAGATTTGAACCTTCTGCAGAAGAGTTTGAATTTGACGAAGAGGTATTTGGAGGAGCAGTTCCTAAAAATTACTTCCCTGCAGTTGAAAAAGGCTTAATGGAATCTTTAGAAAAGGGACCTTTAGCAGGTTATCCTGTAGTAAATTTAAAGGCAACTCTTTATGATGGCTCATACCATCCAGTTGACTCAAATGAAATGGCATTTAAATTAGCTGCTCAATTAGCTTTTAGAAAGGGTATAAAAGAAGCAAACCCTGTATTATTAGAACCTATTATGAAAGTTGAAATTACAGTTCCTGATGAATACATGGGTGACATAATGGGGGATATGAACAAACGTAGAGGTAGAATTTTAGGAATGGATCCTCAAACTGATGGTACTCAATTAGTAATAGCAGAAGCACCTCATGCAGAGTTATTTGAATATGCAATAGATCTTAGATCTATGACTCAGGCAAGAGGAGAATTTAGTATGGAATTTGTAAGATACGAGGAAGTACCTTCAAATATTGCTGAAAAAATCATAGAAGAATCTAAAGAAGATTAAGATATTATATAAAAGAAGCTTTCTAGGAAAATTATTTTTCTTAGAAGGCTTTTTTATTACTACTAACTAGGTATTGATAATAATAATAAAAGATGCTATACTTAAGTAGAAAATAAATGGCTTTTTATAACTAATAAGTCAAAGAAAGTCAAAGTTAGAGGTGTAGTATGGCGGGTCTAAGTAATAGTATAGAAAGATTTATAAAGGATTTACTTGAACAAACAGAAGATGGTATAGTAGAAATAGGAAGAAATGATTTAGCAAATCAATTTAACTGTGCACCATCACAAATTAATTATGTATTAACGACAAGATTTACTCCCTATAAAGGGTATTATATAGAGAGTAGAAGAGGTGGAAGTGGATATATAAGAATAATGAAACTAACTTTTACAGAAGAATCGTCAATAGATCAAATTATAAATGAAGTAATAGGTGAAAGTATAACTAAGGATACGGCATATAATATAGTAAATAGTTTATACGAAGAAAAAATTTTAAGTAAAAGGGAAGGTCAATTAATACTACATGCATTGGAAGATGTAGCTCTTACCAATGTTAATATTAATTATAGAAATATTGTAAGAGCTGATATTTTAAGAAATATGCTATTGGCTTTTCTCCGATAGGAGGATAATTATGAAATGCGATAAATGTAATAATGATGCTAATTTTGAAATTCATTTTATAGATAATAATAATAAAAAGACTATTCGTTTATGTAAGGATTGTTACTTTAAATATATAAGTGATATTATGCCGAATATGGACTTAGGCGAAGGGGATTTTAAGTATTTCCAAGAAATATTAAGTGACCTAATTGGTTCAATAATAAATACTAATGCAGGAAAAGAAAGTAATACAGAAGAAAGTACTGTAGCTAGTGGTGAAAGAAAATGTTCAAATTGTGGTACAAGTTTGTCAGAGATTATATCAACTGGCAAATTCGGATGTAGCCAATGTTATGAAGATTTTAAAAATGAAGTAAAGGAAATACTAAATCAAACTCAAGGTGACAATAAGCATAAGGGAAAAGTCCCAGAAAGATATGAAGGTCTAATTAGTATTAGAGACAAAATAGAAGAGAAGGAAGAAATCCTTAAGGACTTAATAGTAAATGAAGATTACGAAAATGCAGCAAAAATTAGGGATGAAATCAAAGAGTTGAAAATAGATTTAAATAAAATAGATGGAGAGGTAAATGGTTAGGTGGTTAGAACTAAAAAAAGAAACTGAATATGATGATGTGGTAATTAGTTCAAGAATTAGATTAGCCAGGAACTTAACTAAATTTAAATTTCCTAATAGTTTAAATACAGAAGAGGCAAAGGAAATATCTGATATATTTATTAAGGCTATTAATAGTATAGATAGGGACAATAAGTTTACAGCTGTTTCTTTAAAAGAAATAGACAGTATCGATAGAAGAGTATTAATGGAAGAGCATTTAATTAGTCCAGAATTAATTAAAAACAAGGATATTTCCTATTATATTATAAATGAAAAAAACTTCCTAAACCTAATGATTAATGAAGAGGATCATTTAAGATTACAGGTTTTATTACCGGGCTTTGATTTATATAGGGCTTTTGAAATTGCCAAAAATACAGATTGTCAGTTGGAAAAAAATATAAATTTCGCTTTTGATAAAGATTTTGGCTATTTAACTTCCTGTCCAACAAATACAGGAACAGGTATGAGGGCATCGGTAATGTTACACCTACCAGCTTTAAAAATTAGAAATTACCTTCAAGGTATAATAGATTCTTTAGCTAAACTCGGTTTAACAATTAGAGGAGTCTACGGAGAAGGTAGTGATGGACTTGGGGATATGTTTCAAATATCTAATCAAAAAACATTGGGTTTTTCAGAAATAGAAGTAATAGATAAATTAGAAAATATAGTAATAAAAATTATAGAGAGAGAAAGAAACACTAGAAGGGATTTACTTAATCAAAAAACCAATTATTTAAAGGATAAAGTTTATAGGGCATTAGGAATCTTGAAAAATGCAAGAATTATTTCCGATAAAGAAGCATTGGAAAATTTATCCTTTTTAAGAATGGGAATTGATTTAGGTTTATATAAAGGATTGAATTACAATCAAATAACAAATTTAATGTTGTCAGTGCAAAAATATAATATTTTAAAATACAAATACTCTTTAAAATCATTTGAAGAAGAAAATGTATTAAGGGCTGATTATATTAGAGATTTCTTCGAACAGGAGGAGATAGTCAATGAATAATAAAAACATGGGAAATGTAGATACACTTCTTAAATTATCATCGAATGAAAGTTTCATAATGAAACATGATTATATAGGCACAGAGCATATTCTACTAGGATTTATGAAGTTAAATAGTAAGGACACAGAAATACTTGTTAATGCTGGTGTTAACTATGAGAATTTAAAACAAGTTGTAGTAAATAGCATAGGATACGGAAATGCAAATAAAATACCGGATAATTTAACTCCAAGAGTAAAAAGATTAATGGAGCAAAGTAGAGAAGTTGCTAGAGGACTAGGAAGTAATTTTATAGGAACAGAACATATTTTACTAGCACTACTAGAAGACGATGACTCTTTTTCAAGTTATATGTTAAATATAACAGGAGTTAATAAAGATAAGGTAAAGAAGGAATTAAAAGAATATTTTGCCTCAACAAGTCAAAAGGCAAATCAACAAAGTAGACAAAACAAAGGTGATTCAGCATTAGATAAATTTTCCAAGGATTTAAATGAACTAGCTAGGGAAGGGAAAGTTGACCCAGTTATAGGTAGAGATAAGGAAATTGAAAGAATTATACAAGTTCTTTTAAGAAGAACAAAAAATAACCCTGTATTAATTGGAGAGCCAGGTGTTGGTAAAACAGCTATAGCAGAAGGCTTAGCACAGAGAATTGTCGAAGGCAATGTTCCGGAAATAATTAAGGACAAGGAAATAGTAAGTTTAGACCTAGCTGGAATGATAGCTGGGACAAAATACAGAGGGGACTTTGAAGAGCGAATAAAAGGTGTAATTGATGAATTAATAAATCAAGATAATGTTGTTTTATTTATTGATGAATTTCATACTATAATCGGTGCCGGTGGTGCTGAAGGAGCAATGGATGCTGCCAACATATTAAAACCAGTACTAGCAAGGGGAGATTTACAGATAATAGGTGCTACTACAATAGATGAGTACAGAAAGCAAATTGAAAAGGATGCAGCACTGGAAAGACGTTTACAACCAATAGTAGTAGAGGAACCATCTGTTGAAGATACTATTGAAATCTTAAAGGGTTTAAGGGATAAATATGAAGCACACCATAAGGTTGTAATAAACGATGAGGCAATAGTTGCAGCAGTAGAACTTTCAAACAGATATTTAACCGATAGATTTTTACCAGATAAGGCTATAGATTTAATTGATGAAGCAGCGTCTAAAATAAGAATTAAATTTTTCGTTGCTCCACCAGATTTAAAAGAGCTTGAAGCTAAGTTAGAAAAACTACAAACTAACAAGGACCAGGCTGTTGCAATGCAGGACTTTGAAAAAGCTGCAGAATTAAGAGATAGAATAAAAGAAATAAAAGAAGAGTTGAAAAATACACAAGAATCTTGGAAAATGAAAAAGAGAACTCATGAAATGGTAGTAGGCTTTGATGAAATAGCAAATATAGTTTCAGATTGGTCCAATGTTCCAGTTACATCTATGACTAAAGAAGAAAGTGAAAAATATTTAAATTTAGATAAGGATTTAAAGAAAACTGTAATAGGACAGGATCAGGCTATAGAATCTGTTTCCCATGCAATAAAAAGAGCTAGGGTAGGATTAAAAGATCCTAACAAACCAATAGGCTCATTTATCTTTGTTGGACCTACAGGAGTTGGAAAAACATACTTGGCAAAATCTTTAGCAAAGGCTTTATTTGGTGAAGAAGATGCAATGATAAGAATAGATATGAGTGAATATATGGAGAAGCATTCAGTTTCAAGGTTAATAGGCTCACCTCCAGGCTATGTTGGATACGATGAAGGAGGACAATTAACAGAAGCTGTAAGAAGAAAGCCTTATTCAGTAGTGTTATTTGATGAAATTGAAAAGGCTCATCCAGATGTATTTAATGCCCTGCTACAGGTTTTAGATGATGGTAGATTAACAGATTCTAAGGGTAAGGTAGTAAACTTTAAAAATACAATATTAATAATGACTTCAAATGTTGGAGCCCATAGTTTAGAAAGAAAGGCTACTTTAGGTTTTACTTCCTCAGGAAATGAAGAAAAAGAAGAATACGATAAAAACAAGGAAATAATTACGGAAGAATTAAAAAGAACCTTTAGACCGGAATTTTTAAACAGAGTTGATGATATAATTGTATTTAGTAATTTAACAGAAAAAGATACTAAGAAAGTAGCAGAAATAATGTTAGATGAAATGGTTGAAAGACTTGCTAGACTAGAGATAAAAGTAAGTTATGATAATAAATTAGTCAACTTAGTTAGTAAAGAAGGCTTTGATAAGACCTACGGTGCAAGACCATTAGAGAGAGTAATTAGAACTAAAATAGAGGATAAGTTAGCTGAAGCAATCTTAAGTCAAGAAGTTCAAAGGGAAGATGAAATTGTTATTTCTACAAGGGGAGACAAGGTTACTTTTAAGAAAAAAGAAAACGAACCAGTAGAAGTTGAGAGTAAATAAAATAATTTTAAACAAGGGTTGAAGTAATACTAGTAGTATTTTTTCAACCCTTTTATATTTTAGAAAATAGAAGATAGGTAATTGAAGAAAAAAATATTTAATATATGTTATTATGTTTATAAGTATAAAAGATGATAATAGGGAAAATGGAGAAAAAAATGGACACTGAAATTTCTATTGTGATTCCTGCTTACAATGAAGAGGAGAATATAGACTTAATAGTTGAGGAATTAGAAAAAGTTGTTAATAAATTAAATATTACCTATGAGTTGATTTTTATTGATGATGGTTCTAAAGATAATACTTGGGATAAAATTTCTAAAATTGCAAAAAATAATAAACATATTAAGGGAATAAAATTTTCAAGAAACTTTGGCAAGGAGTCTGCAATTTTTGCAGGACTAAATCACGCTAAAGGAAAATGTTGTGCAGTAATTGATAGTGACTTACAACATCCACCAGAAACCTTAATAGAAATGTATGGTTTTTGGAAAAATGGATATGATGTTATAGAAGGGATTAAGCTAGAAAGAGGAAGGGAAAATAAAATATATAGATGGTTTTCTAAATTATTTTATAAATTAATGTCCATATCAACAAAAGTTGATATGGAAAAAACCTCTGATTTTAAACTATTAGATAGAAAAGCCGTAGATGAAATAATTGCACTACCTGAGAAAAATATGTTTTTTAGGGCTATGTCTTCATGGGTTGGTTTTAAAACAATAACTGTTGGATATGAAGTTCGTGAAAGAGCAGCAGGAAATAGTAAGTGGTCGACCTTTGGTCTTATAAAGTATGCAGTTAAAAATATAGTTTCATTTTCCACAGCTCCTTTGCAGATTGTAACTTTTTTAGGATTGATTTTCCTTATATTTACAATTATTTTAGGTATACAATCACTATATAAGTACTTTTCAGGACAGGCCTTAGGTGGATTTACAACAATAATATTATTACAATTAATTACAGGCTCTATTACTATGTTAAGTTTAGGTATAATAGGAATGTATATATCAGCAATTTATGATGAGGTTAAAAATAGAAATAGGTATATTGTAGAAGAATCTATAAATATCTTATAAACTTAAGATTATAATTCTTTTAAAGAGATTTTTAAGTTAAAATATTAGTGGTGAAAATTAGTGAATATAATTAGAGAATATATAAAAAAATACAGGTCTATAATTATCTATTTAATTACGGGAATATTTACTACAGTAGTAAATTTAACGGTATATAGTTTATTAGTAAAATATGCTAATTTTAATATAAATATTGCAAATATAATTGCCTGGATATCTGCAGTAGTTTTTGCCTTCTTTACAAATAAGATATTTGTATTTAATAGTAGAAATTTCAAAATAGGTCATTTAGCAAGGGAGTTTTCCTTGTTTTTAGGAGGAAGACTATTAACGGGTATAATTGAAATAGTAGGACTACCTATATTGATGTTTTTTGGAATAGATCAAATTATATTTGGTATAGAAGGATTAGTAGCAAAATTTTTAATTGGTGCAATAGTAGTTATACTAAATTATTTTTTTAGTAAATATTTTGTATTTAA
>DUUN01000720.1 GCA_012841535.1 Gallicola sp.
ACGACTGAGGAACAACCATCTTACTATTATAATTGCCAATACTTAATAAACAAATCAATTGTTCATCTTCTGAAATATCTAATTTAGATGAAATCCTCTTCCAATTATCATCATATATAACTGGTCGCTGTATAACGCAAGATGCAATACCATACAGATGCAATGTTAATGTTAAGTAAGCCGCATACATGCTAGCAGAAACTATATATTGATTTGTTTCATCAATTTTATATGAAGAAATCTTCCCTGTAATCATAATGAACTGTTTAACTTGATCCGCAAATCCACCAATTCCTGCCAAAGTTTTTGCGTATTCTTTACTCTGATCTTCGTTTAGTATATGCACTCTATATCCTTGTCTATTACAAGCAGATGGAGCTCGTTGAGCAAGTATTAGCGCCTTTTTAAGTTTTTCTTGATCAATAGTCGTATTAGAAAAATCTCTTATACTATGTCTTGTAAGGAAGAGTTTTTCAACGTCATTTACATTAAAGTCAAAATCAGATATTGATAAATCAATTGTCCCACCAAATGAATCATCAATATTATACACATGATTTGACAAAAAATCAGAAATAATACTTATCATTTCATCCGCATAATTTTTAGCCTTATGAAAGTCTAAATATTTGCTTAATGCATTTAAAGCCATTGAAATAGCTTCAACCGCACTTTCGTCTTTACTATTCTTTAATTTCTCAATTAATTCCAGCATCTGCTTTTGTTTATCGTGTCCAAACCCCAATCTAGGATTACTTATACACAATCCTTTTTCAATTGAATGTGTATTCCTAATTAGTTCGGAAATTAAATAATATTCTGTATTTTCTACACTCTTAATCCTATGGTACTCAGATTTCAAAACTGCTTTGTACAAACAGAACTTCTTTTTTATGTTCATAGCCACTCTCCAAATTTTATTATGTATAGATAGACTTTTTGATAAAATCAACAGAGAAAATCCTTAATTGTTTCGAAGTTTGTTCTATTTTTTCATAATTAATTTCATTTAATAATGTTTGTTCCAAATCTTCTCCAGTCTTTATCCCTCTATTATCAATCCCATACTCCTTAAGCAAATTAATAATTTTATCATTGTTATTCACAATTGAAATAAAATTTTTTTTATAATTTATGGCAAATGCAGTCCCATGAAAAGTATTAGTAATAACATATTCTGCTTTATAATACAAATAAAATGGTGTGCCGTGTTTAGAATGAATACAATAATCACACCATTCCAAATATACTCCACATGCTACTAATTTCATTTTATGCTTTTTAGCAAATCCTCTTATCTTATCGATATCTTTATCTGATAGATTTGCTTCAAAAACATAAACAGCTATATATGGTTCATTTATTCCTATTTTATATATAGGAGGGTCTGTTAATAATGTTGGATCAAGAACAATTTCAGTTTTTTTGCCAGTCAACTCCTCAATGATTTCTTTCGACTTATGATCTCTCACACTCAGCGAGTCTATCTCACAAAGCAATCTTACATATTCAGTGTTTGCTATAAATTGCTCAAGATTTGAATTATTAACAGACGGAGCATATGATATCTTTTTCGAAGGAATGTCCTTGCCAAAAAAAACAGGTGAA
>DUUN01000588.1 GCA_012841535.1 Gallicola sp.
ATTTTCCACAATCACATCTCCAAAACTAGACCATAGAGTGGTTTTAAAGTTACTTTCTTTATAACCGTACAAATATTCAATTAAAACATCAGTTACATAGTTTACATTAGTGTTTACTTTTAAAATATCTTCTCTAATAATCTTATACATATAAAGTATATTTTTTATTTTATCATTATCATCTTCATCTTTATTAATAATAAAATATTTTTTCAAATCTAATTCAACATACTTATCTATAATTTTAATTGCGTTATCTGTTGTTATGTCAACATCACTATCATCCATAAGCATTTTATAGTCAAAATTATTTAGTCCAATTGATTTAAAATCAATATTCTTATTAGGAATGATACTTCTTAACATATTTACGGTACTATTATTTCTTTCTTCAACTTGCTTTTTAGATTTATTTTTTGCATAAATAAAAAAATGAGGGACTTTATTTTTTGTGTATTGCCTAATCCTTTTATTTAACTCTGGTGGTCTTTTTGGTTTATATAATGTTTTTGCGTAATCTATGGTAAAATTTGACTCCATGCAAAGTAATTTAATAACATCTAAATCAACATTTTTACTATTCCAAACCTTTGTTATATCATTACTAATCATGCCAATATTTCCACCTTTATAAGCAGAAATCAAACCATTATAAATAGTATTATTATTTATTAATTCTTTTTTTGCGGTTTTCATTTCATAATAAAGTGGTACTATATCCTGCATATTGCGTTCTGCTATTTCTATAAAATCTTTACTTGCAACAACAAGGGAGGTATCCCCATCAACATCAAATTGCAATATTCTAGATATTAAATCATGGCAACTTGTATATAATCCCTTGGTAATAAACCACTTATCTTTTTCTTCATCTATTGTATTTTTTCTTATAGCATGTTCCCTGAATAAATGAGGGCTTCTTAAACAATCTAGTTTATCTACTTTTCTATATAAATTACAATAAACTTCTCCATTCTGAAGTAATCCTTTAGGATTTTTATCACCTAATATTAAAAACTCACAAAAAGCATATAAATCAGGAATGATAAATGTATATTTACCATTAACTTTTATTTTCCCTGCCCATGCGTTTTTAGTCATACTTCTTTTTACATCTTTTAATATTTTTTTGCTATATGTATCATTTAATAACTCTGGATAAATTTCTATAGCTTGTTGTAAATAGTTTTTATTTAAATTTGACTTGGTCACACCTAATACTTTAAGCATTGTCTTTCTATCATTGCCTATATTTAATATGTCCTTCTTAGTTTTATAGCATATTTTCTCTAGTTCCTTATATGTGATATCTGTTAGTGTCTGAAGCATTTGATAGCTTATTTCAGAGTTTTCAAATATATCCTTTTCCTCATTACATTTACCAGCTTGACAGTTATATTTTTTATAATACTCTTTGTATATATCCCAACCATATTTTATTATTTTACCATTTTCATCTACCTTATTAGGATAGTATCTCCACATTTTGAACTGGCTTTTTGTAAAAATCACCTCGATATCATCTTTAATCAAATCCCATTCTTTGCCATAAATATCTTTTACTTTACCATATTGGTCTTTATTGATATTTTTATTTGCTATATGTATAAATTCATCAAAACTAAAAGGAGAGAGAAGCCCTTTTATCCATGGCAAACGCACCATCATGTTTTTCTTAGACTTTCTTGGTAAAATCATTCCACAACCATCTGTATGCTCAATAGGTACTTGCATATTTTTTCTTGTGATTTTATATGTCTTATCACTAATAAAATCAACAACACCTTCAACCATTGTTTCCATGTCATCAACTACAATAGCTTTATCTATGTTAAAATCAACCCATTCATCAGTTGCCGAATTACAAAGTGCAAGATAGGCAAGGTATTTATTAATATTTACTCCACCTTGACTATTAATATCATCAATTGTTAACCCACACATTAATGTATTATGATGTTGTTTGAATAAACTCTCTTTTATAAAAACAGATTTTTTTGTCCTAATTTGACCAGCAGATGATGTAAAATATATGTATTTTTCACCCTTATATATAAACCCATTAAGCACTATATCTTTAAGTACATCAAAAAAGTAGGTTTGAACAATAAATAGATCAGTAGTAAGAGTGTCAATTGGTATTTTTAATGTTCTAGTTAAAGTAGATTCGAACATAGATATTACATTTTTAATACTGATACAATCTTCATTTAATTTCCTCACCCCAGTATTACACTGCAACTCTTGATATAACTTATCTTTTAAATTGCCAATTCTTCTGTTTGTATTAGTAATATATTTATCTATTTTACGAATTACCTTTTGTTCTATATTTTTTTTATTTTTTCTTTTCTTTAGTGTTTGTCGAAATAAATACAGTCTGTTTAGTTTATTATGAATTTTCATTTCTCTTTCATTGTAAAAGCAACTAGTATCAACCATATATAAGTGTATTTGTTTATCTAATGCCAATATGTATATTTACCTCCTATTAAACAAATAAAATTAATAAAGCAACGAGTACAATTGCTCCAATTGCAATATCTGATATTGTAATACTATTGAGTTCTTTTTTATTATTATTTGATTTACAATTCTTAGGCTTCCGCCTATAGTAATCATTTATTGCATGAGTAACCGATCTTGCAACTATCCTATTAAAAGTTCCATAATTTCTTGGTTTCATTCGCATATTAATAATCTCCTTTCAATATTTAAACAAAATTTTACTTTCATATAAACCTTAATCACACATTAAATCACACATCTTTTTACATTCCACCAACCAATCAACCCTACTTTGTGAAACCTCTACATTCCAACAATTAATACACTCATCATCTACAAATGTTTTATTTTTCTTGCAATTTACACTATCTACAATAAGTAAATTATCAGGACAAGTCATAGCAATAAAATCTTGTTTACTCAAAGCAGGGTAGAGTTGTTTGGCTAAGTCTATAGCTTTCATATAATAATCTCCTATATATTTATATTGTATTTATATTAGTGGTTTAATATTTAATTAAAAATCTTTCATACAATCATAAACATAATTCTTTAGTTCCTCATCATTATCAATCATCACTTTCAAATATTCTTTTAAGTCTTTTATTTTATATTTTTTATCATAAAAACATTCTAAAACAAAAGCTATTATAAATGCCTGACCTAGTTTTAAAAAATTGTTTGAATTTTCATTGGTCTTTTGCATTAAACTAAAGCATATCTGTTCCCAATGACTTTTTTGACTGTTGTTTTTTATTTTGTTTAGGGCATCTCTTGATATATTATTAATTTTTCTTTCTTTAATATAATTGTTTAATTCTGTTTCAGTGACGCTATCTAAAAAACTAAAAACCTTTTGTTTCCTATTATTATTCAAAATATATTCCTCCTTAAATTTCATAAAAGGCACTTTTTATTCATATGTCTTACAGTAACCCTCAACAAATATTTTAAAATTTATATATAATTCTTCTATTGTTTCTGCTGAAGTAGTTAATGATGGATTACTCATAAATAAAAAATAGTCATAATCTTTAGATAAGCTATTATCATCCATGTATTTTGTAAAAACATTTAATAAGTCTTTTAAATATTTGCATTCAGATTGTTTATTTTTAAATAAATAAGCAGTTTCAATTCCAAGCATATATCGTTTAGTTTCTCTATCATATGTAATATCAATATCATTCATGGTGTAAAAATTACAATCTGCTCCCGATAAGTCATCCCAACATTTTACACCCCAAATATGTTTAAGTGAACCACAATTATATTCATTATCTTCATAATCAGGGTAAAGTCTTTTTAGTTTTTTTACTTCAAAATAATTTCTAATTGAATCTATTTTTATTTCTATTTTTAATTTTAAGTTTTTAAAAAAATTTATAATTTAAATCACCTCAACTTTCTATATAAAAATCTCATTTTGTTTTGTTCTCCAATTTACCCATCCGATGTCTACCAGCAATTCCAAACCAAAAGCAATAATGGTTAATATAATCACCGTCATCCATAAATATCTTCACAACCAGTAAGTTCCTTTAGCTTTATTAATATCCTCGTTCCAAAACTCTACAGCTAAATCCTTACTTTCCGCACCTCTGCCATGTCTTAGACATTTTAAACATTGTACTTGCCACAAATATGTATTAGCATTTTGCATTATATACACTTGGTCACTAAAACAATATGGACAGTTTTTAATAATCACAATATATTATCCTCCTTATAAATAATATACTTATCTTCAACTCCATGACCACAACAACCACTAATTGCCCCTGGTATATACCCTAAACAAGCGTCGTAACCTTCAGATGTAGGATATTTCCCACATTTTTTACATGTTCTTTCATTATTTTCAACTGACTCTTTTGTATCAGAATAAACCCATTTATTAATAGCAATATTAAATTCAATTTTATGTCCTCTTGCATGACTAGTAATCGTCATATTTACCTCCTTAAATTAATCTCTACCAATCCACTCACCAAACAGTGCATCATTTTCTTTTCTAATTTCTTGGAAATATTCTTTTCTACATTCCCGATCACAGAATTGAATAGAGGAAGGGGTAGTAAATTTAGCACCGCATTTCCAACAATAAAGATATTCCTTTTTATATGTATTTATATTATCACTTTGTTTATGCTGGTTGAAATTGCTCTGTTCTTGTTTCATATCTTGATGTCCTCTCTTTGTCTTGGAGTGCTTTAGCAGTTATTTCTATTTCTACATAATTTCCTGTATTATCAAATAGTTTAGTTTCTAAATCATAGCTATTTATATGGTAACTCATTAATTTTGGTTGAATAATTTTCTTTCTGATTAAATAACCTTCTTCATTAAAAATAATTTTTAATCCTTTTGAAGTACTAATACTCACTTTAACTCTTGCAACGTTGTTATCTGAATAATATATCTGGTCTAGTAGTTTAGATATATTTACAATTCCTTCTTTACCTTTTTTGGAAAACTGGAGTTCAAATTGCCCAAAATCATTGTAAACTAACCGCCCATTGTATGTATAAGTTTTCATATTTAACCTCCTTAATATTAACTATTATATTAGTATTTTAATTATTTTTCTTGAAATTCTTATTATTTTTCTTGAAGTTCTTATTAATAAATCTCCAACCATATGTAGTCAATTTACCGTTTCTAACTAAATAATTTCTTTTATTGTTTTTCATGGGGTGTACCTCCATATTTAATGGGTGATTTTCATTGTAAACACTGTAGAAACAACACCTAGTTCAAGAGATAAATGGGAACACGAGTAAATCTATGTATTGGATTAACTAACCCCTTAAAACTTCTAAAATTACACAAAGTTACTTTTTCTTATCTCTAGCTTTTTTTAACCTTTCAGCAGAAGCTTTCTTTTGTTCTTCAGTCATTGTTCTGGTAGATGGTTGACGAACAGTAACCAATCTCTTGGGGAATTTATATTCTTTACCCACAACTTCACCATCAAGAATAATTTCATTAAACATTTTATATTCTTTAGGATGTTTTATACAATACTCATCCATTTTCTTAATCATAGATGTTTTGTAAGTGGTAAGAATAGCACTATGAGTACTATCATCCCAAGCAATAACCGTTTCTCTTTCCCATTTTTCTAATATTGCCATAAATTTCTCCTTTTCTAAAAATATTTATCAATAATATCAAATCTTCCACTCTTTTTAATTTTTTTCTTTAATGTATTTAATAAAATATAGTCTGTATTTTGCTTAAATCTAATTAAAGTTATATCTAATTCATCGCACTTTATATTTTTAAATTCATCCCTTTTTTTACTCTTAATAAATTCCTTTTCGTTTTTATGTATAAATTTATTAAATACATAATGTTGGACGCCATCATATTCAAAAGCTAAATTTAAAGCTGGTATAAATATATCTAATTCTAAAGGATATCCTGTTTCAGGATTGGTTAGCCATTCATATCTTTTTCTATAAAGAATTTCACAGTCATAAAATGTATAGGTTATTAAATCATATAATTTTCTTTCACCTCTAGAATATGTAGGGATTATTTTATTGTTTTTAATATAGTACTGTGACTGTGTTTTTTTGGTATATTTCTCGTTATATTTTAATGATAGTTGTTTTTTATGTTCTTTTCTACACTTATAACTACAAAAAGATTCTTTATTTAGCGATTGAAAATATTTTCCACAGTGCTTACATATAAGTTTAAAAGAGTAATAGTCAAACCTACAATTATCACTACAAAAATATTTATCCTTTCTTATATTTGTCTTATATTCTACATTACAGTTTTTGCAAATATAAGTATAAACCTCAAAGGGTTTATAATAGCTACCTTTACATTTATTATTGCAAAACTTTTTATTCTTATCACTGCTAATAAATTTACAACCACAATATAAACATATATGAACGTTTTCTAAAGGTACTTTGCCCTTTCCAACTCTTTTGCAGACATATGAACAATATTTGGCGTGTGGCTGTGTTGATGAAAAAGATTTATTACAAACAGCACAGTTAAAAATATACAATTGCAACCTCCTTTAGGTCTATTGCTTGGAATACACGATATGTACCAATATATTTATGGATGAGAATTACCTCCTTTCTTATTTTTATTCCTAAGTGAATTATACTACATCTTGGATGTTTTGTAAAGGGATATTATTATATTAGTAATTTAATCAAAACAAACTGCTGTGACCAATATAAACTTTATTGTTTACTTTGTTAACAATTTGATATATTCCAGATATTTTACTTAACATTATTTTCACCCATCCAATCTTCTAAATTAATTTTTTCTTCATCAAAATCAATAATTAACTTATATGTATGTCTTTTTTTATTAATCTTACCTCGTTTGGTTTCTATGGTATATCCCAAATTATTTG
>DUUN01000224.1 GCA_012841535.1 Gallicola sp.
ATGTTGGTGATACTAATTTTGTTGCTGTTGCATTATTATTTGGTAAAATAAAAAATCAAGGTGTATCAGAAGATGAATTTCCAACAGGTATGATTTGTATTTCTGATGGTGAATTTAATGGAGATAACAAATCAACAAATCTTCAAAATTTTAAAAAAATTTTGAAGGATAATGGATTTTCAAATCAATTTGTTGAAAATTTTAAAGTAGTTCTTTGGGATATTCCAAATGATTATTATGGTGGTCATATTAGACCTAAGTTTGAATCTAATGCTGATACACCAAATATGTTTTATATGTCTGGATTCGACCCTTCAGCATTAAGTTTCTTACTTGGTTCTGTTGATAATAAAGATGATAAGGCTGAAACACCTACGACTGCCGAAGAGTTATTCAATGCTGCGATGGATCAAGAAGTTCTTAATTTAATTAAATAATATTTTGTTCTATATTCCATAAACAACCATCTATTAATATGGGTGGTTGTTTATTTTAATTTTTATTATTATGAAAAAACAAAATACATATATTCAAGAATCTTTAAAACATATTATTGATGAGGTTGATAAATTAGGTGAAGATGTTAAAATAGATGTTATTTTAAAGAAAATGAAGGAAGCATATGAATTACTTGATGAATATATAATTTCTTCAAATAAAAATAAACCATTAGAATATGAGGTTTATGTTATATGTTGGGATGATGTAAGATATCATAGAATGACAACCAAAGAAGAAATAGATGATATGCGTAAAAGTGGTTATGTTAGAGAAAGTGAAAATAATGGTTTAACATTTGATTTTAGATTAAGATGAATGAATATATAGTTTTATGGGGATTCGGTAATGGTCACATAAGTGGTGGTGATGTTGTTTATGGTGATTCAGCAAAATTAGCATTTACAACTGCTGTTCTTAATTTCTTTGATGAAAGTAAATATAATAAATACACTGCTTTTTTTGTAACTTCTTATAATCAAGATGTAGATGATTTTTATAAAAGTTATGGATATGATGCTGATGGTCAAAGAAGTTGCTATAATGGTGTTAGAATGGCACAGAAATGGATTATTGATAATATTTTAATTGATAAAGATTTATGAGAAACCTATTATGTAAACTTGGAATTCATAATTGGAAATTCTGTTTTACCATTGGAATTAATGAATATTATGAATGTAAACGTTGTAATGAACGTAAAGTTGAACATGAAACACCCTATGGATATCAACCTTTGAATTGGGATTGGTTAGATGGTGGAGATGATAGAGATATAAAAATGGATGGGTGGGAAAATGATACTATTAATTAAATTCTACATATTTATATATAAATTATAATATGAAATTGAATAAACTAATTGAATCAACATTAAAAGATTTTTTAAATGAAGAAGATGCAAAATCAAATATTAAATTAAATGATAATTTTTGGAGTTGGTTTGGTAAGAGTAAGGTTGTAGATGAGAGTGGTAATCCAATGATTTGTTATCATGGTACACCAAAGGGTGGTTTTGAAGAATTTAAACCTAAAATTGGTTATAAATCAAAATCTAAACAACAAGTAGATTTAGGATCACATTTTTCTGTTGATAAAGAATATGCATCTGGTTATGCTGGTGATAAAAAAACATCAAAAGTGTATGAATGTTTTTTAAAAATTGAAAATCCATTATATACGAATGTATTGTTTTATAAAGATGATGATGAGAAATTATTTAATTTATATTTAGAATTTACAACTAATATATTTAAGAGACAATTTAAATTGTCTGGTGATCATTATTATAATAAGAATGGTGATAAACAAACAACACCTCAAAATATAATGATAAATAGTTTTTTAATAGATAGAATACCATCCAATAAATTATATGAAGGTTTAATTAAATATGGTTTTGATGGTGTTTTCCATGAACCTTATAATATGGAAAATTTACAACAATTTAAAACACACCCAAAGGCATATATAGTATTAAGGGCAAATCAAATAAAATCAATAGAAAACGATGGTAGTTGGGATATTAATGATAATAATATAAATTCTTAAATAAAATATATGGATGCACCAATAATAAGAAAAAAGATGATGAATAAACTATTTCATTTTAAATACGATGATACGGAAAATAGAATAATCTTAACTATTTATATTTTCACTAAAAGAATTTTTGATTTACAAATAATTAAAAATAGAGGTGGTTGGTTTAGATTGTTTAATATATGTGGTTTATCATGGAAACCAATTTCAGAAGGATTAACCTTCTCAGAAAGAAATGGTTACAAAAAATATTTTAAATTTAATGGATATTATATCAAAAAATTAAAAATAATTAACAAAAAATACTTGCACAATAAAGAATAAAGTAGTATATTTGTAATATAATAAAAAACTAGGGGTAGCTTAAAGGTTAGAGCAACGTAATATGTAATTTGTAAAAATTATTAACAGCATTCATAACTAAGCATTGGGAGCCGTTTATGGAGGTTCGAGTCCTCCCCCCTGGGCAAAAAGAAGTAGTGTTTTTCTTTCATTCTACATTCTATTTTAATATTTTAGTTTAAAACATTAAACACCTATTTAAGTTTCTCACTACTTCTTTTTTATATATTGCGGAATAGAGCAGTGGTAGCTCGCTAGGCTCATAACCTAGAAGTCGGGTGGTTCGAATCCCCCTTCCGCTACAATTAATGTAATACACCCTTGTGGTGGCAAAGGTTGCCGACCGCACTGTCTATGCGGGTTATGTGAGTTCGAGTCTCATCAGGGGTGCTTTATTTAAACAAATTTTATATATTATAATGTACCATAAATAATATAAAATAATCATTAAAATAAAAATTTAAAGTAACTAACAGCAACAACTACTAAAACTATATGGGAGTTAAAATAAAAGTTACTTGTTATAAGGTTTGTAACAGCAATTTATTAAACAGCAATCTTTTAAATTGTAAACGTTAAAACACAAACCTGTTATAAGATGAGATACAGCAAACATAAAAACTTTAAACTTTGGATGTTAACGAAGGCTGGTCGCTGGGTATTTGGGGTTCGATTCCCCTTTCTCATCTGTTTAATTTAAAATAATATGGAAAATAATGAATCTTACATATTATCATTAGAAGATAAAATAGAATCATTAACTGATGAAAATCTGCAATTGAAAGATAAAATAAGGTTTTCAAAAGAAGATGAATTATTAGAATTTATTAAAACATTCTATGATA
>DUUN01000831.1 GCA_012841535.1 Gallicola sp.
CAAATAGCAAAAGATTAGATAGTATAATGTCACTTCTTGATAAGTTGGATGCTGTCATTAACAGAGATAAAGACTAACATTATTAAACTATCATGTAAAATAATTAAGAATGGATATAACAATACATAAATTCATAGAAGTAACAAATGATGATTTATCTACTGGTTATGGTTTTATACCAAGACCAAGAATAGTTTGTATGGATGGATTCTCAATGAGTGTACAAGCATCAGAATATGCCTATTGCTATCCAAGAGAAAATAAACTAGATAAATATGAAACGGTAGAAGTTGGATATACATCAGAAAAAGATATATTACTACCAAATGAATATGATGAGATATATGCATATATACCAATAGAAATAGTACAAGAAATAATAGAAAAACACGGGGGAATTAATATACAAAAAACATTCCATAAAGAATTTAACAGAGGATATCTAATTAATAAAATACTAGACTTATGAAACTAACAATAATAACAATAATAACATTGACACTAATCTCTTGTGAAAAAGACTATACTTGTGAATGTAAATACCTAAACGAAACTAAAACACATACAGTAGAAGCTAAAGATAAATATACAGCTATTGGTAAATGCCATAGCCAAGATAGTAAATGCCGACTTAAAAGGTAGCTGTTGTTTGTTGCTTAAATAATTTGAGAAGATGAAGATATACAACATAGATAACATAATATCAATAGAATATGAAAAAAGTAAAATATATGATGGAGTAGTATATTATAATGAGTATAAGAAAACTTATAAAAATAAACTACGTAAAGAAGAAGTAATATACAAAGCCGGATATGCACATAGTTATTATAGTAGAGAAAATGCAATAATATATGAAAAAGCAATAGACTATATTAATGAAAATAACCTAGAGTATAAACTAAATACTAAAGTACTTAATACAATAGATGAAGGACCATGCGGAACTATTATGATTAAACCATTAGTAACAATAAATACAGTAAGTGAAAAAGAACATATATTCTTCGATACAGAAGAAGAAGCCAAAGAACTATTCCATAAGTACGAACGTGTATTAAGTAATAAACTAATAATAAACTAAAGTAATAAACTAATAACTAAAAGACGGATGTAAACACTAAGTAGAAGAAGATAATGAAGATAGAGTGGAGTAAGGTAACAACTTCACTCCAAAACTTCCCTCAAAAGGTGATTTTACTTCAAGGGGCAGGTAGAACACCAAACTCTTCGAAAAACTCCAAATTGTTTTCTAGTTCAGTGATATTAAACTCCCCATCTTCTAACTCAATATCAAGAATTGGGATAACGTTCTCAGAAGCAAACTCCATTTCCGCATCGAGACCTCTTGATTCCTCCCAACCAAGAGATTTCACACAAACAAGTAAATCACTTGTAGATAAGAAACTCAAACACAGTTCATTCCAGAACCCAAAGTCTCTTGGCATATCTTCGAACTCACATAGAGTATGACCATAAGTAATAGGGGAGAATACTATAAACCCTCTTTTAACTAAGTGAGCTGTAATACCACTTACTAATCTGTACCTGTCTTCCATAACTTTTTTGTCAGGGTGTGTGTAAGGTACTCCAATATAAATCATTTTTTTATTTTCCATGTTACAAATATAAGGATAATTTACTTAATTAAATATTGTAAGTAAATCCGTTTTTTTGAAACACCTACAAATTCTAATGACAATTTCTGTATGATTTTGTGTTTTTCCTATCCAGATTTTGAAAATCCTAACCCACAGTTTGTTTTCGTACTTCAGTGTACATACTTGAGGTCTCTGTAAGTCGTACTGGCATTGACTTACAGTAGGTCTAATTTTCATATGAATTTTCATATGGTTTTTATTTTTTATTTCGTTTATTATTGCTTATCTTTACTCAGACAGAAAAATAAAAATAGTTAAATTAGTAATTATGGAAGAGCAATTAATATCATTTGAAACAGCTAAATTAGCTAAAGAGAAAGGGTTTGATGAGGTATGTAGCTATCTTTATGAAAACAGTAAAGATATTGTTTATACGACTCATAAAAATTCAGAATTAAATAAACATTTTGATTGGTATTCAGCACCAACACAATCATTACTTCAAAAATTCATACGTGAAAAAAGAGGAGTACATATTGAAATTCATAGAAATGCTTCAGGGTATTATTGGAGTATGTGCAAAGAAGATGGGGGAACTGATTTAGGTTGGTCTGATATGTCAGGACCTAATTATGGTGGAGTATGGGATTCATTTGAGGATGCGCTGGAAAATGCACTACAAGTTCAATTATCTTATGATTTACCTAATGATACTACAATAATCAAACATTGGGGAAATTATGTAGAATTTGCTTTGAAAAGTAAATAGGATATAAACAATACTACGCAACGAGTACTAAATCCGCTACTGTTCGTAAGCTTTCAGCCCCATCATATTCATCAACCTCAAAAGCAGTTCCAACAGGTAGCCAATGAATTTTCAAGTTACTTGCGCCACCACAATAAACATTTTCAATCCCTAAATTTTCTTTTACCCAATCCTCATCTATTTCATTGGCTCGGTTTTGCTCAACCATTTCTACTATTTTAGGGCTGAAAAGTAATTCCTGGTTACTATTCCAAGAATACCACCCAGCGCCAAAACCGTGTGATATTAATACCGCTACTTTATTGTCTCTAATTACTTTTTCCATTTTATATCTTTTCAATTATAACTTTATACATATTATCACCGCGTTCATATGCAACTCTGTCTTTCAATTTATCGCCAAAATTTACACAAAATACTAATGATTACATCATCGAAATTTTTATTCATTAGTCTTTCAAAGTGATTTTCATCGTGGTAGTCTAATGTAACTTCGTGCTTAACATCGAATCCATTTTCTCGTAAAAAATTTTTCAACAAGAAACTTAAACGTGATTTTCCACTCATTGCTCTACCAGATACGGTAATAATTAATTTTTCTTTTTCCATTGTATTTTAGTTTAATTTGTTTCATCGGTTAAGTGAAATATAGATATATACCAAAAATCTTTATGTAACTCAATTATATCTTTCATTTCAATTAAATTAATATGTAAGTGTGATTTATCAATTTCATAATTAACATCAAATATATCATTTAATTTAATGTATTTTATATTATCAGGTAATTCAATATTTGAAATAAATTCATAATCATTAATCTTAATTAAATCATTGTTTTGTATTGTTATTATTTTCATATGTTAAATTTTTTTATAAAAATGAGTATCAGTGGTGTATCCAAATTCACCATTCTAATCAACATTTGTGGTTAAGTGGAGTTTTGTGTTTCAAATCTCACACTACACGAAGTTTTCCACTACACGAAGTTTTCCACTACATATACACCCAACCGTTATAAAACATAAAAATTAAACATCGAACATTTTTTCGTTATTATCACCTAAAATATGTTTCTTCAACCAAACTTTATCAAAAATTGGTTCATTCCCAAAATCACCAGTTTCTTCTGATAATTTTTGATAAAGTTCCACTTTCATTTTCGCAACATTCATCTTTAACAATTCTAACTTCAATTGTTCTGTTTCTCTTTCTTCGTTATTTTCCATAAGTTTAATTTTTACGATTTTATAACAAGGTGTATATATAATGATTTCATATCATTTAATCAACCTTGTCTGTTAATAATCATATCCATTTCTTTTAATGAAGTTTAGTGTAAATCACGAAAAATTGACTTACAGTAGGTTTAATTTTAATATGAATTTTCATATTGTTTTTATTTTTTTATTTGTTTATTATTGCTTATCTTTACTCAAAATGCCTTGATATATTCACAAGAAAATTAGATAAAATGACAATAGAAGCAGAAAACACGGACAACCCACAGACCCCTCAATTGAATATAGGTGCTGTTAGTGGCAGTTATATTTATAGGAATGAATACCCTAAATGTGTAGAAAATCTTTGGGACAAATTACCCGAAGAAGGTCAAAGGGTTGAAGTGGATTATGGTAATTCTACAAACAATTATATATGGTTTGTTGATGGTAAATTTGTAAACAAATACGGATTTGAAATGAATGGGGTTATGGGATGGAGACCTTACTAAAAATAATTTACGATGGAACATTTGTTATAGAAAAAAATACATCAAATGACAAAAAAAGATGATAAAGAAAAATACCTAGAAATAGGAAAGCATAGAATGAAAGCGAGAAAAGAAAAACGTAAACAAAAATATGCAGACAAAATACAGCAAAAAGAAAAACTAAGAGGGTTTGGATGTAGAGGATGTGGAGAAGATCCATATTGCTACTGTGGAGATGGAACGCCATACTCATATTGATTTAATGAATAACATTGCGAGTTAGCTTAGTGGTAGAGCGTTTCAGCAGGAGTTCGATTCTCTTACTCGCAACCAAAAAAATTAGAATTATGAAATTAAACAACAAATTGCGCTATTCACTTTATGTAGTGTTATCGTGCGTTTTTTTATCGCTTACTTCTTGTCAGCAATTGTTTGATGAGACAGAGCAAATTCACAGAACAGAACCAAGTGTTTTAGTAGTGACAAAAGCGTATCAAAGAGACGGAATGAGTGAAATGATGTATTACAAAATTGAATTGCCAGACAAAACCAAATTAGGTGCTGCATCATTTATTATGTGTGATTCAATTAATAAATATAAAGTTGGTGATGTGTTATACTTAAATGCACGCTAACGTTCCGTAACAATTTATATATAAAAATGGAAGTATTAATAAAAGAGGGTGATTATGTGACTTACCTTATTGAATTTGAAGAAGGTGATTTTGAAGTATCAGCAACATTTAATGTTTTTGAAGTTGCCTCTTGGAACGCAGACAATGAAGTTTCAGATACAGAACACTATTTGAAAGGATATATTAAATGGGATGGATGTAGTCATATTTGGTTTGGTGATGAAAATGGGTATTTGCACTTATGTGGTAAAACTTACTTTGAAAAACATAAACAAGTCATGGATGCTATATGGGATGTTTGTTCTAAAAAGATTAAAGGTTGGAATAATGATGTCGCTTCTTAACAGCATAAACTTTAAAATATGCAGATAGATACTAAAAAGCAAGATAAGATGGAAAGATTTCAAGAATGTAAACATGGAATATTAGATACTGATTTTTCTATGCATGCTAATGATTATTATACAGTGGGAAGTGAATTTATAATACTTCCTGATAATAATGGTGTAATTAGAACTAGAGAACAAATGGTAATAGATTGTAATGATGGTGAAATTGCTAAAGTTTTAAGGTGGATTGAACCGTACTTCGAAATAGGAGGAAGTAATAAAATTAAGTATAAATGTATGATATTAAAAGTAGGAGACGATAAACGAATTGCGTATACTACATTTGATAGACTAGGATATAAATTGAAAGAAAAGAATTATGATAGAAGAAGTTTCAAGAGAATTACAAAGAAATTTAGGAAATGTTAAAATTTAATTTTAGATTTTTCTTTGAGGGTGGTTATATGGTTAGATTTTTAACGGATTAAAATAACAAAATATTATGAATAACTTAAAAGATTTAGAGAAGGCAATAAGTGAATTACAGAAGTTAAAAGATGATGGTATACCATTGTTTGCTGATGGTATGTTAAAAGCATATAGTGATTTACTACCATTAGTTAAAAAATTAACTATAACCCAACCATTGCATTCAGAACCAAAAACAAAGGATGATATGTTGCTCGAAATATTAGCACCGTTAGGGACTGAGATACCCGACCCAACTGGAGAGTATGCTGATTTGTTTGCTTACCTATATGATAAAATTTCACC
>DUUN01000532.1 GCA_012841535.1 Gallicola sp.
CATCTGAGCGTGTTAGAACTGCAATACAAAATGAACTGGATAAAAGAAATTTAGATATTGAATTTGATGTTGCATCTAATCCCGAATTCCTAAAGGAGGGTGATGCAATTAATGATTTCATGAAACCAGATAGGGTTGTAGTGGGAGTAGATTCTGAAAAGGCAAAAGAGCTTATGACGAATATATATCGATCAATGATGCTTAATAACTTTAGGGTGATATTTATGGATATCCCATCTGCAGAGATGACTAAGTATACATCTGTTACTATGCTGGCCACAATAGGAAGTTATAAAAGATCGATGATACTAAATTCAGTTCTTTAAGATGGTAGTGATATTTTTGTTTGTCGCAGATAAAAATAAAAGAGTAAATTAAATAGAAAAGATAATCAAAAAAAATTGTTTATGTAAACATGAACAGTATTTTGGTATTCAATTTTAAAAGAGTCTTACATGCAAAAAATAAAAGTCGTATACATTCTTAACAATGCTCCAAATTATAGAGATGTCTTTTTAAAAGAGTTGGGTAAGTATGTTGAATTAACTGTTGTTTCGTACAGTGGGAAAAGTTCTAATTTAAAAGATCCTGGATTAAGAGAAAATTATAAATTTATTGAACTCAAAGATAAAAGGGTATTTGGGATTAGTTATCAATTAAAAGAATTTACTGCACTTAATGGTGACTTTGATGTTTATATTATTGGATTTGATATTCATAGACCTTTTAGGTTTCTAAATTTATTTAGAAATAAAAGAGTAATATTTGCAGGATTAATTTATGGTAGAAATGAAAAAAATGCAATTACACGTTTTGCAAGAAAAAATATAATTCCATTAGCGGATGGTGTGTTGGTATATTCTGAATTAGTAAAAGAAAAATTATCCAAAGAAATTAATAAACCCATTATTTCTTTTAATAATACATCTTTTAGTATAAATGACATTATTCCACTTCCATTTCATTTTAAAGATAATGAGTTGAATTTACTTTGGGTTGGAAGGTATCAAAAGAGAAAGAAAATTGAGCGGTTATTAGATATCGCAAGAAGAGATAAAAGGGTTAATCTTCGTTTGATTGGACCGGGAATGAAAGAGAATATTTTCATCGAGAAGAATGATGATAATATTGAAGTTTTCTCTGAGGCATACGATGATGAATTAAATAACCATTTTGAATGGTCTCATGCAGTATTTAATACAGGTGGAGCAGGGCTAATGGTAATGAATGCAGCACGTTTTGAACGGCCAATTTTTATCGATAATGATTCTCATCATGGTCCAGAAATACAGCTTGCAATTGATGCATCTCAAGATTTTCTAGATTTCGGGAATGAAAATGAGGTGGATGAATTAGTGAAGAAATGCATTACAAATCGCATCTTTTTAATCGAAAAGGGCTCTCAATTAGCAAGTGTAATGAAAGATAAATACACTATAGAGTACATGGCGCAACAATATATGAAAGCCATTCATGGAGAATGGGAATAGGTTATTTTGATCAATGAGATAGAAATTAAACATAATAATATTCACAACCTAATCAA
>DUUN01000206.1 GCA_012841535.1 Gallicola sp.
AATCTAAACAAGCTATTGTTTTAACGAGGGAAAATGCAACGACAGATAAGGTTAAGACAGGCTTAAAGTCTTTAGGAATTACTAGTGTAGAAATAGTTGGTGGGCCTAAGACTGTATCGGACAAGGCTGTTACTGATGCAGGTTTAACTGTTGGAAATAGAACATATGGTGATAATCGTTATGAAACTTCTCTTGAAATTGCAAAAAAATTAGAAAATGTTAATTCTATTATAATTGCAAATGGCTATAAATCTGCAGATGCTTTAGCTTCAGCACCTTTAGCTAAGACTAAAAATGCAGCAATCCTATTGTCAACAGAAAATAGTATTACTGATTCTCAAACAGAATTTATTAAGAGTAAAAAACCAATAGGAACTATTTATATAGCCGGTGGTCCTAAGTCTGTATTTACTCCTTTAGAAAAGACTTTAGAAGATTTAATTAAATAACTAGTGGAACTACCATGTTAAAAGTGGTAGTTTTTTATTCTAATTATGGCCAGATATTAGTAACAATATATAATAGATATTTTTATATGATATAATATTTAATACAGATTAAATATTAAGGAGGAACTAAAATGAAGAAAATAAAATTATTTAGTCTAGTAATGGCATATTTACTATGTCTTACTGGTATAGGTAATATTTCAATGGCAGATGAAACTAATATAAGTAGCAGTAATTCAAAATTTAAAGCAACTTTAGATGGTAACGATAGAATAACTGCAACTATTGATGGGGAAGAATATACTTTTGGAGAAGAGATTGAACTTAGTAAAGGAACTCATGAAATTACATTCAACAATGTACCAGAAGGTTATATAGTTGAAGATATTATGAAAACAGGTGTTAGGGTTTTACCAGGGGAACCTCTAGATGAAGAGGATAAAACTACACAAACACTTAAATTCGATATTTTAGAAAATAGATCAAGTATTAAATTTGTTACATTAGGATTAAATTATAGAGTTTTTATTGATACTATTGAAACTGATGACACTAAGGTGAAACTATATGGTAAACCAGGTAGTAGCTTTAAATTATATAAGAATTCAATAGAATATAAAAATGGAGTTTTTGACAAAAATGGACAAGCTGTTGTAAATATTGATAGGGCCGAAGCATTAAATACGTATTCTGTTATTTCAAAAGATGAAAAAGGTGCTGGCTTTAACACAACTATTGTAAACTCTATTATTAAAGAGTTATCTATAAATTTAAAATCTATGAAAGTTGGAGATAAGGAAATTACTGGTAAATTTACGGCAGGTAAGATTTCAAATATACTAGGAGAAATAACAATAGATACAGCACCGATTATAGGTTATATTTACAATTCAGAAAATAATGAATTTAAAACTTTAGACGAAATAACTATCTTAGATAATAATTTCACAATAAATTATGAAGAAGGTTTGGCAAACGGAGATGTTATATATGTTTCCTGTGGTGTTCCTGCAAATTCCGTTCATGACTCAGCCTTAGTAGGAACAGAAAGAAAGACCAATGTTAAAAGACTATCTGGTCCTAATAGACTTGTTACTGCAGTAAAAATAGCCAGAGAATCATATCCAAAAACAGATGCAGTTATTATTGCAAATGGTTATATTTCAGCAGATGCTTTAGCAGCAGGACCTTTAGCAAATGAATTAAATGCACCAATATTATTAGTTGAAGATGATTTTGTTATACAAGATGTAGTTAGTTATATTAAGGAATCTGGAGTTAAGAAAATATATATAGCTGGTGGACCAAATTCTGTAACTGATAAAGTTGTTTCAAATTTAAAACCTTCTATATCAACTGAAACTGAAAGAATTTCAGGTTCTGACAGATACGAAACATCATTAAAAATAGCTGAAAAATTAGTTGAAAACCATGATTATAAAAAATCAGTTATTTTTGCAAATGGAACAGATGCTAAAGATGCCGATGCCTTAGCAGCATCAACCTATGCAACTCAATCTAAACAAGCTATTGTTTTAACGAGGGAAAATGCAACGACAGATAAGGTTAAGACAGGCTTAAAGTCTTTAGGAATTACTAGTGTAGAAATAGTTGGTGGGCCTAAGACTGTATCGGACAAGGC
>DUUN01000076.1 GCA_012841535.1 Gallicola sp.
AAATAAATTAACTTATAAATATAATTTTAATAAGATTAATTCATTGAAATAGTAGCATTTAATACAATACCAATAGAAAATATTTTATTGGATTTAAATATGTATTTTTAATGTTTTAGTAAAAAATAATCTAAAGGAGAATGTAAGGTGCTAAATAGAGAAATTAGTAAAAAATTAAACAGTGCTGAATACCAAGTATTATTATCTGAAACATTAACGTCGATAATTACGAGCTTAAAGTCAGCAACTTCTGAAGCAACGGTGTCATCAATTTTTGAAAATGAGTTGTATTTTTTTCTTAAAAGTTACTTTTCTCATGAAGTAATATTTCATAAAGAATCTGGAGAGTCATATTTAAGACATAAATTCACAGGTAGAATGGATGCAATTTCCAATGGACTTATTATTGAATATAAAGCACTTGACAAGCTTGATAAGAAAGATGATAAAAATAAGGCAATTAATCAAGTAAAGGATTATTTAACACAGATATACAATGAAACAGGAAATAGCTTACAAGCTCTACTCACAAATGGAAGGAAATTATGTTATTTTTATTTTGTGGGAGAGGATATAAAATATACACCTTTTAAAAGTGTAGATGTTAAAGATATTGATAGAATAGTAAGAACATTACTAGAAGTAGGTACAAAGCAATTTGACCCTGTAAATATAGTTAATGATTTTAAGTTGAATTCATCTTCAGAAATAACAATAAATTTAGCTAAATCTTTATATGAAACGATTAAAATGAATAAAACATATAAAACTAATATGCTTTTTGAAGAATGGCAGGTTTTGTTTAGGTTGTCAGAGTCAGATAAAGGACAGAATCAAGATATTATTAAAAGAAGAAATTCACTTTCTAGGATTTTTGATGATGAAATCAACAACAATGAGAAAGAGTATATGGCTTTATATGTTCTACAAACGACCTATGCAATAATTGTAAAATTAATGGCATGTAAAGTAATTTCAAATTTAACATTTAATGAAGAGATTATGTTTTTTTCTGACTTAAGTATGGTTCATTCTACTCAATTGCAAAAGTTTATGGAAAAATTGGAGGATGGTTATGTTTTTTCTAGCGGAGGAATTAAAAATTTATTAGAAGGTGATTTCTATTCATGGTATTCTGATAAAAATCAGTGGAATAAAGATATTTACACTTCAATAAAAAATATAGTAATAGAGTTGGAAAATTATGCAAGTTCAAAATTCACATATGAGTACTCAACAATAGATATTTTCAAAGACTTATATATAGAAATAATGCCTAATGAAGTAAGGCATAGTTTAGGTGAATACTTTACACCTGCGTGGCTTGCAGATAATGTTGTGAATAGAGCAATTGGAATGTTGCCAGAAGAAAAATTAAATACATGGAGAGCTATTGATCCTTGCTGTGGAAGTGGCATATTTATTATTTCTTTGATAAAGAAAATTCAGAATGGATATGAGTTATATAGTTTGACGATAGAAGAGAAAAATTCGTTGTTGGAGGACATATTGAATAGAGTACAAGGAATAGATCTAAATCCATTATCTGTTTTAACTGCGAGAGTTAGTTATTTTTTGTCAATATTGCCTTTGCTTAATGACCAAAAGTTTGAGATTCCTATTTATTTGGGAGATTCAGCAGACATACCACAAAAAGTTAATATAGGTGGTATTGATTGCTATAATTATAAAATCGAAACAAAGCAAGGTTCATTTGCAGTTGATCTTCCGTGTGTATTTGTTGAAAGCAAATCTTTTTTTGAACAAATG
The DNA here is from genome assembly GCA_012841535.1 of Gallicola sp. Lineage (GTDB taxonomy): Bacteria > Bacillota > Clostridia > Tissierellales > Peptoniphilaceae > Miniphocaeibacter. The sequence continues at coordinate 1,771 of DUUN01000076.1, forward strand.
TACAGACTTCAAACAACAATAAAAGCAGAAGATTCAGAATTGTTGTTTCAACAATTAATTAATTATATTGGGCAAACAAATGTAAATGAAGAAATTACAAGATTGATTAAGAAGTTATGTAACAATTTAGTTAAGCTTCATGAAAATGAATGGGATGGAATTTGGATTAGAATAGCATCAAATTTCATGCTTATAGCTAGGGTTAAAGATATTGATTTAATTGTTGGGAATCCTCCTTGGGTAAAATGGGAGTTTTTACCACAGAATTATGCATTAAAAATTAAATCTTTATGCATTGATAGAAAATTGTTTTCTGGTCAAACATATATGGGAGCCATTGCCTTAAATTTATGTGCATTAATAGCAAATGTAACAGCAGATGCGTGGTTAACTGACGAAGGGATATTAGCTTTTTTGATGCCTAAAACAATAATGACTCAAGATTCTTATGCAGGTTTTAGGAAGTTTTATTTGAAAGATAATAGCAGATTATACTTACAAGAGATTGACGATTGGTCTAAGGCTGGGAATCCTTTCATTGTGACGACTGAAAAGTTTTTAACATACTTTTATAGCAGGAAAGACGTAAATTACTCAAAAGGTATTCCAATTAATTACTATAATAAGAAGAATAAAATAAAAATTACTGAAATAAATAGGTATCATTCTTTTCAAAAGATTTCTAATTTTTTTGATATTAAAGATGGTATGGCTTATCAATTAGATGAGACAAGGACAGGATTTACAATGGTACCAGATAGAGACTTTGAAATACTGGAGAAATTTCAAATAATTATAGGAGAGTGTCAATATAAGGCAAGAAGCGGAGTGGAATTTACGCCTGCGGAAGTATATTTTGTTGAACCAATGGGGGATACTTCACAAGAAGGTACATATTACTTTAAGACATCAGAATTTAATAACTCATTCTATAAAAGTAATTATGAATATAAGTTTGAATTAGAGACAACTTATATTAAGCCAGTTATAAAAGGACCTAACATAAAACCATTCGAAATAATCGAATCTAATAATTATTGTATATTTCCGTATGATGATGGAGATAAAAATGCTGTAAGGCTAGAAGAACTAATCAAGGAAAATGAATTATTAGCAAATTACCTGATTGATAATAAAGACTTAATAGGAAGTCAATCAGCAAGAAGCTTGATGATTTCAATGGGAGATGATTTTTATTCTTTATCAAAAGTTGGCTTGTATACATTTGCAACTAATAAAGTTGCATTTAGAGATAATACAGTTATGAATGCCAGCGTAGTTAACCCTATTATAACACCTTGGGGAAAAGAGGAATTACCTGTGTGCGCAAAACATTGTCCATATATTTCTATGGATAAAAATGGTGAATTTATTACAAATGATGAAGCTCATTATATTTGTGGAATATTAAATACAGAAATTGTGGAAAAATATTTTAAATATACATTCAGTGGTAGATCATATAGTATTAATTTTAATATTAAGATTCCCAAGTATGATATTAGGAATAGATTACACAAAGAAATTTCAGAATTAGCGAAAAAAGCAGTTTTTTCTCATGATAAAAAGAGTTATCAAACCAAGATAGAGAATATATACTTGGAAATATGTAAAATCGGATAAAAATGTGGTTAAGATAGGTGTGGTGTAGTTCTCACTGTTTTTTGAATATAAGTCTCTAAATTGGATTTTAAGGCTCTTTGTCAAATAGTGTTGATTAAGAAAATAATAATATTTGCGGTTCAAGCTAAGAAGCTTGAGCCGCTATTTCATTTTCAAAACCTTTAAACTTAAACTTATGAAAACATAACATAATCCTTA
>DUUN01000205.1 GCA_012841535.1 Gallicola sp.
ACATATGTTACTTTGTTTTAATGTTTATTCATGCACACTATAGAGATTATTTATTGCATAATGCACATGGTAAGAATTAAAATATTTCTAGTCCATGATTCTTTTGATATTGATAATAGTTTAATAACATTGTCATATCCGCTGGTGTTATGGTGTAATAATAATCTACTTCTCCGTTGGATTCTAATACATCAACGTTTATAATTCCGTCTGGTTTTTGTTGTGTTAATTCGATTGCTCTGTTGTTGTTTACTTCTAATTTAATCATGGTATGACCTCCTATAGTTTAATATTATTGTTATTGTTTATATTTTACTTAATTTTACATTCACACTAGCAATATATTTTATATTTATTTATTACTAGCATGATTTAAAATTAAATTATACTGCGACTGTTGAAGTGTTAAGCTTAAATATTAAATCAATCACCTTTTGTCTAGTTGTATAATTTGTTTTTACTGCCCTTTCTAAGATTGATTTTTCACCTATATAACAAGTTGGAATAATGCTTAAGCCATATTCAATTAAATTTTCTTCTGTCTGTTTTAGTGTTTCTTTTGCATTCAATATTTTCTTCCAAAGTCCATTATTTTTAATTATTTCAGATATTTCTTGATTTGCTTTGTCAAATATTTCCTCGTTATCTATCATAAATATTTGATCTGGCATGCTTCCGTTTTCGTTTGTGATATTATTATTTATGATATATTGTCTTTCAATTTCCCTTTCTTGATCTTCTAATATTTCTAGATTTGCCTTTGCCACTAAGTATAATTGCTGTTGTTTATTCATTTTGTTACCTCCCTTTATTAATTGTTTTAATCTTCTAATAGTATTATAATACTATTATATGTCGGAGTCAATAGTTTTATTTTATTTTCATTTATAAATCGTATGACATTTTTTTCTTATTATGCTATTTTATCCTCCAACATTATAATATTATTAGTATTAAAGATATAATATTCTTTTTTCGCCAATGTCTTTTCATATTCCTTTTCGCCTTCAAAATTGTTTATAACTTGCTGTTCTTCACTTGTCATTTCTTTGTATGATTTCTTACCATATGAGGAAGGCAACCAACCTTTTCTTTGTGATCCAAAAATGTTGAATTTTTTTAATAATTCATCATTGTTGAATGTAATATGACAAGTACCTTTTTTGTAAAATGTTACTGTAAAATATTTAAGCTGGATATCTTTTGTTTCTCCAAATTCTTCTGCAAATTTGAGGGATTCTTCTAGGTCAATAGCTTCTGTTAATCCTCCATCAAGATAATTAAAGCATTTTTCGATATCTTGAAGTTTCTGAACAACCTTATAATCTGTAAGACGGTATTCATTCCACAACGAGTTATAAGCTGACAAAGGAATGATTACCTTTTTATTAATGATCCATGCTTTGTTAGTCTTCCAGCCGTTGTAATAGTGAATATTTTTGCTTGTTTCGTCATAATAATGATGTTTATGACTTAATTCATCGAATAGGCTTATTATAGTTTCTTCGATACCTTTGACCACGTTTTTTGTCATTTCTGTTTTTAATTCATAGATATTATACAATGAAAAATCATAGTCACTTAATTCGTTGATATTGTTATAATATTCCTGTCTTAGATTATTAGTTAATTTACCTATAAATTTTTCATTACTAAACAATGCACTCCAATATTTCCTTCTAACATCTTTTATATAATTATTTAT
>DUUN01000163.1 GCA_012841535.1 Gallicola sp.
AGAAGCAAACGAACAAGAAACCATTACCAACACCACCAAAGAAATTAAAGCCGAAAAACAGCCTAAAATAGAAACTACTACCATAGAAGTAGAAGAAACACAAAAAGAAGCTGTTTTAGACGTTAAAGAAGAATTTGAACACAAAGATACATCTTCAATCATTCAACCTTTAAAACAGCCTGAAACCTTCACAAAACACGAGCAAACAGAAGAAGAGATGGTACAAGAATATTTAAATAGATTGATAGAACCAACTAGGGTTCAAATATTAGATATTAAAAAATATATATATCAATATTTTCAAACTAAAGATCCTAAAAATTTAATTGATTTAGAGTATCAAATGAGGCTGTACGAAAAAGCACAAAATGATCAAGATTCACATAAAGCATATGATGACAGAAGAAGTGATTGGGAAGATGATATTAGTAATTATGATGAAGATGGAAATTTAAATTTAATGGATGGTGATATAAACCTTTAATAATTAGTAACTTTTTAAATATATATAAATATGAAAAATTTAACAACATTAACCAGCAGAAGAAAAGAAATTTTAATGAAGGTATTAGAATTAGGATTAGAAAAGTATGATGAAGAAGAATATTTTTCTAAAACATTATTAGAAGAAGCAATAAAAGACACTGTTGAACATATAGAAGAATTAAAAGAAATTATAATTTTGAGTAAAAAAATTTTAGATTTATGTGAAAAATCTATTACTTATAATAAAAAACTAATTTTAAATAATGAAAAATATTTAAAAGAAATTGAAAATGATGAATCTGATATATCTAAAAACTTATGTGCAAAACTAAATAAATTAAATTCAGAATATTTAAAAGAAATTGAATCAGATAATAAAAGAATTATTGACGAAAAAAAAATGATTGATTTTAATACTAAATGGTTGGAAGAAGAAAAAGAAAATATTATTAGATATAAATATCAATTAGATAATTTTGTTGATATTGAAGAAACAAAAGAAGATTTAGAACTATTGAAAAAAGATATTAATGATATTCCAAATAGTTTATTTGATATGGAAGAGATTAATAAATTGCTGAATGGTTCAAAAAATTAAATAGAATCAATATAAATAACAAAAAAAATGAAAATATTTTAGAAAAAAACAAATTGATAACTATTTTTATATAAAAAAATAACTTAATAACTTTAAAATAAAAAATTATGGATATGAAAAAATTTGAACTAAAATTTGAAACTTTTTCAGCTGCTGAAAATGTGATGAATAAAATTATAGAAAATTTTTCTGGACAACTAGAGTGTAATGGAAAAATTTTGCAAATGGCGAATGGTACTGAATTAGTACAATTATATGAAGATGAAATTTCACCAGACAAAATAAATTATATAATTTCAATATCAAACAACTATTGTGATAGAGGTCAAGAAATTTATGATTTTGCTGTAAATATATTAAATAGAGATATTTATGATTTAGATATTTATGAAGAGATAGAAGCTGGAAATATAATTAGAGTTGAAACATTTGATGATGAAGAAATTTTAGATGGACAAATCAATTTAATATATTGTACTATTTTAGATAAGTATTATATTTATTATTCTGGAGAATGTGA
>DUUN01000576.1 GCA_012841535.1 Gallicola sp.
AGATGAAGATTATAAAGAAAAGTTAAATGTGTCCGAGAAGAAATCGATTGCTAAAAAAGCATATGAACTTATAAATGACCATGAAAATCTATTTATAGATGCAGGTTCTACTACTTTAGAACTTGTGAGGTTAATAAAATATGGCACTAAAAGAAATATAACCATCATTACTAATGCACTAAATATTGCATATGAATTAAGAGCTAGTTATGATATTGAAGTTATTTTTATTGGAGGAGTCTTAAGACATAAAATAATGTCTTGTGTAGGAGGAATTGCAGAAAATATAATTAATGACTTTAATTTTGATAAATTATTTTTAGGAATAAATAGTATTGATCTTAAATTTGGGATATCTACTCCAAATCTATATGAGGCTCAAATAAAGAAAAAAATGATACAATCTTCTCAAAAAAGTATTTTATTATGCGATTCAACTAAGTTTGGTCTGAAAAGTATGAGTAGAATTTGTTCAATTGAAGATATAGACTTAATAATTACAGATAACAAATTAAAAAATAAATATATAAATGGATTGAAAGAAATGGGAATCAAATATATTTTAACTTAATAAATGGAGATGAATATGATAAAAATTATTAATGAACCCGACAATATGATTTCTGAAATGCTTGAAGGATATTTAAAAATATATGATGAACTATTTGAAAAAGTACCAGAAACTATGGCTTTTACATATAAGAAACATAAACCGAATACAGTTCCAATAATTATAGGAGGAGGTTCGGGATTGGAGCCATGGTTGATCGGTTATGTTGGACATGGATTGGCTACCGGAGCTGTTTTAGGTAATGTATTTACAGCTCCACCTGCGAAAAGTATAATAAACACTGCTAAAAATTTATACAATGACAGAGGGGTTTTATTTTTAGCAACTAATCATATGGGAGATGTTTTGAATTTTGGATTAGTCAAGGATTTAATAGAGTTAGAAGGTATAGAGAGTGAATGTATATTTGTGGCAGATGATATTAGCTCTGAAAAACTAGAGAAAAAATCTGAAAGAAGAGGTGTAGCAGGTATTGCATTAGTCTTGAAAATTGCAGGTTCTGCTAGCTATGAAGGACTATCTTTAGAAGAAATTTATAGAATTACTAACAAGGCTAACAATAATACCTACACTTTAAGCGTAACAACATCTCCAGGATACTTTCCTAGTTCGGGGAGACCGATGTTTGAAATGGAAGAAGGTTTTATAGAGTATGGAATGGGTTTTAATGGGGAGCCAGGAATTAAGAAGGAAAAGTTCTTAAACGCACATCAAGTTGCTAATAATTTAGTACATACGCTTATTGAAGATGCAAAAATATCTTCTGATGAAGAAATAGGAATTATGATAAATGGATTTGGAAATACAAGTATTTTAGAACTCTGTATAATTGGAAATGATATTTATAATAGTTTTTTAGAAAAAAATATTAAGATTCATGATATTTTTATAGATCAATTATTTTGTCCACAGGGAACGGGAGGGCTTTCTTTATCAATAATACAACTAGATGAGGAATTAAAGAAATATTATGATAAACCTGCTTATTCTCCATTATACAAAAAACTTAAAATAGGAGATTTGTTATGCGAGTAGATATAAACAAGGAAGAATTAAAAAACATGTTCATAGCGGTGTCCGAAAAAATAATATCTAGTGAAGATTTTTTAACGGAGATAGATTTAAAAATTGGAGATGGAGATCATGGTACAGGAATGGCACTAGGGTTTAAAAATGTGAAAGAACAGTTGGAAATACTAAAGCCTGATTATGCAGAGGATGTATTTAAAACAATAGGAACAACAATGTTAGATACGATGGGTGGAGCATCAGGAGTATTATTTGGTACGGTTTTTATTAGTGGAATATTAAATAGAAATCCTTCTGAAAAACTTACTGTGTTTGATTTGTCAGAAATTTTTACGAAATCCTTAAAGGTATTAAAGAATAGAGGTAAAGCCGAGGTTGGCGATAAAACCATGGTAGACGCTTTTGAACCAGCAGTTAAAGCATTGGAGGATAGTGCTATTAAAGGTAAAGATATGAAGGAATCACTTAAAGAAGCGGCTGGAAAATCTAAAGAAGGAATGGAATATACTAAAACCATTCAGGCTAAATTTGGAAGAGCTAAATCTTATGGAGAAAAATCTATTGGATTACAAGATGCAGGTGCCACATCTATTTGGCTAATCTTCCAGGAAATGTCAGATTGGGCTGACAATAATTTATAGGAGGGGGAATTTATTGATTACAACTATTACTATAAATCCCTGTATAGATAAAACCATAAGTATAAAAGATTTCAAATTTGGTAATACTAATAAAGTAATATCAAGTAGACAGGATATTTCAGGAAAGGGTATAAATGTAAGTGTTATTTTAAAAAATTACGGAATTAATTCTACAGTATTAGGTTTTAATTTTATAGAGGATGGAGATTATCTAGAGAAATTTTTATATGATAGGGAAATAAATCATGATTTAGTAGATGTAAATGGTTATTTAAGAACAAATACAAAAATATTCGATATAGAGACAAAGATTATGACAGAATATAATGAGCAGGGAGCTTTTGTATCTGAAACATATAAGAAAGAATTTTTTAAAAAACTAGATAAAAATTTAGACAAGACAAAAATATTGGTTATAAGTGGTAGTGCTCCAAAGGGAATTGATAAATATTTTTATAAGAATATTATAGATGTAGCAAATGAAAAAAAAATAAAAGTATTATTGGATTCTTCAGGAGATTTGCTAAAAGAAGGAATAAAGGCGAGACCGTTTTTAATAAAACCAAATCTTGAAGAATTTAAAACGATTTCAAATTCTAAAGCAGAATCCTTAGAAGATTTTGTTCTAGCATGTAGGGAAATTGTTAAAGATGGTGTTAATTTAGTTTGCTTATCCTTAGGGAGTAAGGGAGCTTTATTAGTTTCAAAAGACGAAGCTTATTATGCAAAGCCTGTTGATGTAATAATTAAAGGTATACAAGGAGCTGGGGATTCCTTAGTGGCTGGAATGGCCATGGCTATTAATAAAGGTTTGACTAATAAAGAAGTTTTAAAATATGGCGTAACTTTAGCTACATCTTCTTTATTATATGAGGGAACTCAGCTGGGTAAATTTGATGACTTTGATGATATTTATAATAGAGTAGCAATTAATGAAATAGAAGTAAATTGATTATTCAATTAACTATAAATAATTAAGGAGGAAAAAATGAAAAGAAAATTTTTTATTAAGGTTATTTCGTTGATGTTAGTAAGCGTATTACTTGTAGGATGTAGTGGTGGAACTAATAAAACAGAGGAAACAGGTGCAGTAAGTGATAAAAGTAATAATGATAAGCAGATTGTTGTAGGAGTTAGTTTATTAAATAATGCACATGTATTCTACAATAATATTGAGAAAGCTTTACAAGAAAAAGCAAAAGAATTGGGTTATGAATTAATAATTCAAGATGCGGCGGGAGATGCTAATAAACAATTAGGTCAAGTCCAAGATTTCATTACTCAAAAAGTTGATGCAATAATTATATCTCCTACTAATTCAGCAGGTAGTAAGTCTATGGTTGAATTAGCTGATGCTGAAGATATTCCTGTCTTTACTATGGATGTTGCTTCAGATGGTGAGGTTATAGCTCATGTGGCTACAGATAATTACAAAGGTGGAGAACTTGCAGCGGAATATATAGTTAAGAATGTACTAGAAGATGAAAAAGGAGAAGTTGCAGTAATTACATATTCTGAAATTGAAAGTACTGTAGAGAGAGAAAACGGTTTTACAGAGTGGATAGAAAAAAATGCTCCTAATGTTAAAGTAGTAGATATACAAAACTATTCAGGAGATCAAGGTAAGGCAGCTGATGTAATGCAAAATATGTTATTAAAACATGAGAATTTAAATGCTGTTTTCTGTGTTGGAGATCCGGCAGCAGTTGGTGCTATGTCATCTATAGACTCATCAGGAAAAGATGTAAAAATAGTTGGATTTGATGGAAATCCTGAAGGAGTAGAAGCTATATTAAGTGGAGGTAAATGGGTTGCGGATGTTGCTCAAAATCCAGAAGAAATAGGATTTTCTACATTAGAAGCAGTAAAAAGTCATTTAGCAGGAGAAGAAGTTGATAAGTTGATTCCAATAGCTCCTTATATAATTGATTCTTCAAATGCAGAAGGTTAATTTATAAAGTAGGATGATTTTTATCATCCTACTTTATAATAATGGAGGTTTTTTTATGGAAACAAAACCATATGTTAGTTTAATAAAAATAAATAAATCATTTCCGGGAGTAAAGGCTTTAACTGATGTATCAATTGATTTTTTTCCGGGTAAAGTGCATGTTTTACTTGGTGAAAATGGTGCAGGTAAATCTACAATAATAAAGGTTATTTCAGGAGTATATAAAGCTGAATCTGGAAAATTGATAATAGATGGTGAAGAAAAAAATTTTAATGATATTAGTGAATCTATTGAGGCTGGAATCAGTGTAATTCATCAGGAATTAAGTGTAGTACCGGATTTAACAGTAGCTGAAAATATATTCTTGGGAAGAGAACCTAAAATGGATAAATTTGGAATTATTGACAAAAACAAGATAAATCGTGATGCTCAAGAGATTTTAAACTCAATAGGAGTAGATATCAATCCAAGAGAATATATACGTAAGTTGAACAATGGTGATAGACAGATGGTAGAAATTGCAAGGGCCATATCTAAGAATAGTTCTATGGTAATTATGGACGAGCCAACATCTTCTCTATCCAATAAAGAAGTAGAATCTCTATTTAAAGTAATAGAGAAACTAAAGAAAGAAAATGTTGCAATTATATACATTACACATAGATTAAAAGAGATTATTGAAATAGGGGATACTGTTACTATTCTTAGAGATGGAGAAGAGGTTAAAACAGCTAACATAGCTGATTTGAGTGAATCAGAGATGATTTCATTAATGGTAGGGAGAAATGTGACTAAGTTCCAACATAAAGGAAATTCTATAAACAGTGATGAAGTAGTTTTAGAAGTTAAAAATTTAAATAGTGATAGGTTTAAAAATATTTCTTTTCAGTTGCACAAAGGTGAAATACTTGGTTTTGCCGGATTAATTGGTGCAGGTAGGACAGAGTTGATGAGGGCTATATTTGGTGCTGATAAATACTATTCTGGAGAAATAAAACTGTTTAATAAATCGGTTAAATTTAAAACTCCTAGAGATGCCATTAATGCAGGTATTGGATTAATTCCAGAGAATAGAAGAGATGAAGGATTGCTGTTGGAAAAAAATGTAATAGTTAATTCAACTTTACCTAGTGTTCAAAAGACTTCAAAATATAATTTTATTGATTTTAAATGGGAAAAAAATATAACAAAAGAATATATTGAATTATTAAAAACAAAAACCCCATCAGAAAATTCTATCGTAAAGAATTTATCTGGAGGAAATCAACAGAAGATAATAATCGCTAGATGGTTAATAGCTGAATCAGAAATCTTAATAATGGATGAACCAACTCGAGGGATAGATGTGAATGCTAAATCTGAAATTTATCTTTTAATGAAGAAATTTGTTGAATCGGGTGGAAGTATAATATTAGTTTCATCTGATTTGCCTGAAATTATTGGTATTTCAGATAGAATTGTCGTTATGAGAGAAGGAGAAATATCTGGAATAGTCGATGGTGAGGGTGTAGAAGAAAATGATTTAATGAAGTTAGCTAGTCTTAATATTAGTAATAAAGAGGTGGTTTAATTGACAGGAAATATAAAACATAAATGGAAGAACTCAGCAACAGAAAATACTATGTTGATTTTCTTAATAGTAATTTTTGTATTATCGATGATATTTGTTCCAAGATTTGCAACTCCGGGAAATCTTTTGAATGTTTTAATTCAAATTTCTATTAATGCCTTAATTGCAACAGGGATGACATTTGTAATTATTTCAGATGGAATTGATTTGTCAGTTGGTTCTGTTGCATCTTTAGCAGGAATAGTTGCAGCTGCAACTATAAAGTTATTCCCAAATGCAAATATAGTAGTAAGTATACTAGTTATAATATTAACCTCTATTGTAGTAGGAGGAATTACAGGATTTTGTAATGGATTATTCATTTCGAAATTGAAGGTTCCTCCTTTTATAGCTACTTTAGCAATGATGAATGTTGCAAGGGGATTAGGCTATGTTTTAACAGATGCTAAACCAATTTTTGGCTTACCGGCGTCATTTGGTTGGGTTGGATTAAGATCAATAGGTCCAATTCCGGTTACTATAATTTTAATGGGAATAGTATTGTTAATAGCATATATAGTTCTTTCTAAAACTAGCTTCGGAAGATATGTATATGCAGTAGGAAGCAATAAAGAGGTTGCTAAATTAAATGGAATTAACGCAGATAAAATTAGGTTTAAAGTATATATTATATGTGGTATTTTAGCAGCTTTGGCAGGAGTAGTACTGGCATCAAAGCTTCAAAATGGTCAAGCTACAGCAGCAAGTGGTTATGAATTAAATGCAATAGCAGCAGTAGCAATGGGCGGAACTAGTATGTCAGGTGGAAGAGGCGGTATAGTACAAACTATATTCGGATTATTTGTTATAGGAATAATCAATAATGCCTTAAGTCTTTTAGGGGTATCTTCATATTGGCAAACAATATCTATGGGAGTAATAATTCTAATAGCAGTTGTAATAGATCAAAATAAAAAACAATAGAAATGTTTTTTCATTTATAAATATTCTAGAACTGATTTTAGCATATGAAACAAAATTAATAATTTTAATATTAAATATAATTAGCCAATAAAAACTTTTTCTATTATA
>DUUN01000856.1 GCA_012841535.1 Gallicola sp.
AACTCTTTTTTATATGCTTGATAAATTTTAGGAAATAAAAACGAACCAATCATCGGTGGAACACCAATTTTGATGGTTTGTTGTTTTAAAGCAAGATCAATTAAGTCTTTATCAAGTGAATCAACAAGTTCTAAAATCATCTTAGCTTTTGCATAAAAAAACTCACCATAAGGAGTTATAACTAAAACATTTTTACTGCGGTCAAATAGTTTTATGTTATACTCTTTTTCTAAGTTAGCTATTGCCATTGAGATAGTTGGTTGTGTAACATATAATTTCTTACTTGCCAGGCTAACACTTCCTTGTTCAACTACTTCAACAAAATATTTTAATTGGATAATAGTCATAATCTCACCCACTTTATAATTATTTTACATCTTTTATATAAAAAAGCCTAATAATTAATAAATTGTAGTAGATAATGTATAATAATGATATGGAAAAAGAAATATATTTAGCAGGTGGCTGCTTTTGGGGTGTTGAAGCTTACTATCAACTTCTTGATGGTATTACGTATACTAACGTTGGCTATGCCAATGGTAGTAAAGAAAATCCAACGTATGAAGAGGTTTGTAGTGGGTTATATAAACACGTTGAAGCCGTAAAAATTAAATATGATACAAATATCATAAGTTTAGAAAAAATCTTAGAACACTTCTTAAGATTTGTTAATCCATATTCATTAAACCGTCAAGGAAATGATATTGGAGTTCAATATCGAAGTGGCATCTATTTTATTAACCAAGATGATTTTTTAATAGTTAAAAACTATTTAGAAAAACATGTTGGTAAAACTCATAAAATTGAAATATTACCACTTGAAAATTACTATGAGGCTGAAGAATATCATCAAAGTTATTTAATAAAAAATCCAAGTGGATATTGTCATGTTAACTTAAATTTAGTAAAACCAAATGAAAAGAAAGTCCGATAGACTTTCTTTTTTTATATATGGTTTATTGCTTAGATAAGATAAAAAGAGGCGTTTGCCTCTTTTTTAATACTTCACTTATTCAAACATCGATTGAATCTTGTTTTTTACTTTTGTAATATCAGATGTAATCATATAATATTGATGATTAGATTGATCTCCTTCTACTACTTCATAAGTAACGATATACCAAGATTCGCCTTCTTTTGAAACAATATCTAGATTCTTATGTGAACTTTCTAAAACGACGCTAGTGTCTAATCTATGGTAATCAATATATATTAATCCACCCTCTAATTTGGTTGCATCTGTAAACTCTTCGCTTGTAATTGTAGTTACATCAAATTCTAAACTTTTAAGATACGGTTTTATTTCAGTATTATCATTAGAATTTTCTTGTTTACCACGAGTCCCATATTGCCATGTGATGCTTACTAATTCATCACCTATTTCGTGATTTAATAGATTTTCAAATGTTTTACTACTACTGAGTAGTTCTATATATGCGCTAAGATCAAAGGTACTAGTAATTTCTAGACATAAAATATAATTTTCATCATCAACATCTGTTTTAGTTTTACTATAATCATGAATTATCATAATATTTCTATCATTACTAAAACCGTAAATTGCGTTTTTATTAACAAAAATATCAAACACTCCATCAGTATACTTTTCAAAAATACTGTCCCAATCAATAGTAGACATTAAAGCCTTATCAACCGCATTACTAAAGTTTCTAAAGTTTTTATCTCTCTTTAGGTTTTCTCCCCTTTTAAGTGAATATCTATTACTAGGATTGACATCGTTTTTGTTTTGTTATAAACTATCTTTGGAGAGAGGTGATTTTATGTCATATACATATGCACGAGATAGAGAAACTGGCTCTATATTTAGAATATCTGAAGATAAGTTTGCGGTTGAGCGTTGGAACGGGTCTTCTTGGGAAAAAACAAAAGGTAATGTGTTTACATTAGCGGAAGATTGCAATGGTCTCACTGAAAATGAGGCTCTATTCATTATAAACTCATCTAAATCAGCATAAATACCATCAATTTGTTTTCTTGATTTCATAGAATTTATTAAGTCGGTTTCATAATCGGCTTTTTTTTGTGGACTTAATTTGGTTTCATCTAGATTTCTCCATTTTGCATAGATTTTCTCTTGCTCCATTTTAATCTGCCAACTAGCCTCAGTGTGAAGTTGCATTTCAGTCATTAGCCCGCCTATCATAAAGGTTAAGTGAATAGCCCTATAACCACTGTAAGGAATGTTTATTCCCTCTACTGAAAACTTAACTTGTTTTCCATGTTTTTCAAAAGTTGGGCTAACGCTAAACTCAACATCAAGGATCTCACTTAATTGTTTTTCTATTACTTCTGGTTCAGGATCAGATTCAACTTTTAATACTTTAACTGTAATTTTAACTTCTTTTCACTCATAATCATCATGAGTTAATTTAGCTGTAAGTATTACCTCTACATCTTCAGTCCCTCTTGTAACTACACCAAGATTACTAATTACTTCAGGTTTACTTGAAGTCCAAGTAATCTTGACTTCATCTAGTGAAGTAACTAAATTTAAATTACTTTTAATTTCAGTCGGTTTTAAGTTATCTCTTTTAATTAAGTCAAATGTCACTTTACCAGCTGCATCCTCAACTATATTATCTCCGTTTTTATTACATCCTACCAGCATCAAAACTGCTAGTAGAAAAACTAATGTGGTTAATAAAACCTTAATTTTTGTTTTTATAATTTTCTCCTTTTCAAAAATCGTTTTTTTGATACAATAAAATTACCACAAAACATTATAAATAGCAATATCTTATTTATATTTTCAAATCACATTTGACGAAATATAAAAAAAGACTACAACACATATTAGCTTTAATAATGGTTGTGGTCTTATTATTAAAAGCATAAAATAATTTATAACTGAATTAATTAGCTTTTATTAGGTCTAAATATAATTTTTTTTGATTTTCTGCATGCTAGTTTTTTAAAAGAGTTATCTAAATCATGTATTATTCATAATCTAAATGACTTATATAAACTTGTTTGATTAAAGGATATATCATTTTATCATCTAAATTAGGTCTCAATAAAAGCGTATAGGAATTCTTGCCCGCTACCCATTTATTTCGACTTTTATTAGTTATTTTGAAACGATCTTTTAATTTCCCCTTTTTTACATAAAAATATATATAAATTCCTTCGTCTTTTTTCTCCATTAAGGATATGGTCTGATTATAATATTTATAGACAATTGTTTTTTCAGTAACAAATCCGTTAACATTCTTGAATGCTAAAAATATTTTATTGATTTTTTTATATAAATCTATAACTTGAGTATTATTTATTTGTCCGATAAAGATTTTTTCCTCTTTATTAAACTTTAAGATTTTTTCTTTAAATTTTGAAAAGTCTTCACGATATTTTATTATTCTTGTACTTTTATCTAGATTTGAAAAGTTATCTTTACTTTTTTTTATATTAACATTTTGTTTTTCTTTTTTTTCCTTTGATAATATATCATCAGGCAATTCAATAATGGGCTTTTTTAATTCATTAAGATGAAACTTACTTCCTTTTAAAATCGGTATTATATCTAAATTTTTAATTTCCACATGATCTGCAAGATTCATACCTTTAAGTATTTCGGTATTTAAACTTCTTTTTCCAGTGGCATTAATTACTAAATTTAACCTCTCTTGATTAGTCATCTCAATTAAATAATCATAATATGCTATTCCAAAAAGATGTATTCGAGTCATTGCTCCAATCTGTTCTAAATCAGCATTATACATTATAGTTAGCACTTCTTCCAAACTATTAAAAACAGTTTTAGGTTTTATGTGAGAAAAATCAATATTCTCAATTGTTTCATCTATTTTTTCAGTATATAATGCATGATTTTTCTTAATATCATTAATTGTACTAACTGTGATTCCTATTCTATTTTCTGACAAACTGAGTACTAATACATTCTCATTATAAAAATTACTCTTTAGCCATTCTAAATCTTTTTTAACTAAGTTTAATATCGTTTCATTGACAAGATTATCAAATTTTTCAACTATAGCACCGTTATAAATATCTAAAAAGCCATCATAATCTGTGAAAAAAACACCATTTTTCTCTAAGTCACTTCTAATGGTTTCGATTAGCTCAAATATTCCATCATTTTCACTGGTAGATAACTTATTTCTTTCATCAAAATAAATAATAAAGTATTTCAAATAATAATAAGCTAAAGAATTTATAGGCAGTGTTAGTGGGCCATTATGCTTATGCATCAGTGATAAATCAATTAATGACTTAATGAGTATGGCATTATTAAATGTGGTTGATTTTTTAATCAAATCATTGATATAAGTGTTAATCATTCAAACAGTTTCTCTATTTCTATCTCATCTAAATCTTCATTGTATAAATTTTTATAAAGTTCTTTTAAACCTATATCAATTAAATTTCTTAAAACTCTATTGATATTTTTAATTTCAGGACGTAAAATAGATAAGATTTTTTCAAAATATGGCTCATTAATTGATCCAACAGCCCAAACGTTTTTAGTTTCTTCATTGTCGGGAAACGAATAATCATCCAAATCAATACCCTTATCGTATTCTTTTCCTAAAGCATATGCAATTGCTAGTTTGGCTACATCTTTCTTATCAGCGAAATAACCCGAATTGATAAATTTTTCAATGATGACTTCTGATGTTTTTGTAATTGTTACATTCAATCCAGTTGAACTGGTCTTTTCTATATTCATTCTTTTACCTCTCTTTAATTATGGTTTCAAATGCATTACCATCTTTGTGAATTAAGACAAATTCATTAATCAATGATTGTTTTAATCTTGATCTTACCATATCTTCATCTAACTCTCCGTGATACAACAAGAGTACAACTTGATCAGATAAATCTGTTAAAATATTAATTAAATTATCTTTATGCGTTAAATCTAATCTTCCTGATGGTGAATCAATAAATACTGGTCCTTGCACTGGTGCATTTTTGTGCAATGCACCAATAAGACATAATGAAACTATATGAGAATACCCTGATGATTTGACGGGCACTAAAGCTCCACTTTGATGAACAATATCTAAAGCGTAATTATTATTAATTCGCAATCCAACAAAGTCTTTTTGATTAGCAAACTTTAAAAATAACTTTTGCGCATCATTTTGAACCCTATCTTTTAATTCTTCTCTAAAACGAGCAATTCCTTTTTCTAGTAATTCGCTAAATTTTGACAATAATTCATCTTTTTGTTTATGTTCAGCAAGTTGCTCATCAGATATATCTTTTTTAATAGCACTCTCAAGGTCTTTAATTTTATCATTTAATTCTTTAATTTGTGTTTCGATTTTTATTTTTGCTTCCGAAACGATTTTAAATTTTTCTTTTGCTTGTTTTAATTCTTCACCTAATTTAAAACTTCTATCAAATTTTTCAGTAAAATTATCTATTTCTTTTTGTATTTCTTCTTTTTTATTTTTATATTTTACTAAATCTAATTTGTATTCCCTAATATCTCTAGAATATGATTCCAATTTAGTCCCTTCAGGACGGTAATTTTTTAAAAAATAAGATAAGTCCTCCTGTTGACTAACTAACTTTAAGTATTTACTTTTCTTTTCTTCACTAATTTTAGGTAGATCTTGTTTCATATTATCTATTTTTGTCTGTAGATTCTTAATATCATCTAAATTTAAGTATTTTTCACAAGTCTCGCATATCTTTTTATTTAAAGACACTTGATAATGATCAATATTTCTTAGATAATTATCGTACTCGCTTTTTTCATTTTCAAATTCTTTTATAAAAGAATCCGCCTCCATCTGGTGCAATGATAATATTTTATATGTCAGCCCTCTCCAGGAATCATTTATTAATTGTTTTATTTCTTTTTGTTTTAATTCAATAAATTTGTTTGTTTCTTTTTCTTTATCAGAAAATTTAGAATGTAACTCTAACTTATCACGTAAAACGGGATCATTGTTATAATCATTTTGAGCTTTTGTTAACTCATTTAAAAATTTATCATAATCTTCTTCTATTGGGATAGAGTCTTTTTTTAAATTTGCAATCTTTTCATTTAAATCTTTTATTTTCTTATATGATTTATTATTAGAATTGCTTTGCTTATTCAATTCGATTAATTCTTTGTTAACAACATTTTTAATCGAATCTATTTCTCGTTTGCTATTCGTCAGAATTGGCAAACCTAAGATTTGTTCGATTGAGTCTTTGATCATAAAGGTCGAAGCACTATCATCAGACAAATCATTGTACTGTTCTAATAACTCACCGTCAAAAATAAAAAATCTTGATGTATTAATAGGCATAACTCGCTCTAGATGCTTTTCTCCATCTCTTTTAGCAAGAAGTTTTCCATTTTTTTGTAAAGAAAAATCTATTTCAAAATCAGAATATTTTTCAGGAACTTTAAGGATATTTATCGGCTGGGCAAATCTAACTAAACTATAATGATCATTATCTATTGTGAAATCAATTGATACTGATATTCGATAGTCACCTTGTTCTTTTTGAATAATATTTAGAGTATCTAGAATACTTTGATCTAAAGTGTTTTTTTTAGGTAATTCGCCGAAAAAACAAAATTTTAACGCATTAATAAAAGTGGTTTTGCCAAAACCGTTATCACCCCAAATAATTGTTACTCCAGATTTGTTGTTAAAACTTATTGTTTCATTAATGTATGGGCCAAACCCTTGAATACTCACTTTTTTAATTCTTAACACAGTTTTTTCCTCCTGTTACTTTACAATTTTTGATGCAAAAAATGTATTAATCAAACTAATGACATCTTGTTGTGATTCTTTTACATCATTTTGTAAATTTTCACTCTGAATCTTTAATAATTCAAATAAAACGTCTTCGGAAATATAATCAGCATACTCTTCTTTTCTAATCTTATTTACCGCTTCAAATAATTTTCTAAAATTTTCGCTGCTATTGCTCATCTTCATAGCCACCTTCCTTATCAATATCTAAAACTATATTATATTTAATTAGTATTTTTTTTAGCTGGTATTGGTTGCTTATTTTATTTTCAGCATTTTCAGAAAAATTATAAGCTCTCGCAATCTCAGATTTTATAATAGAACTTCCATTATATTGATCATCTATAAAATTATCATTGGGAACAGTAATGCAATCGTATATATTGGAAATGGATTTATTCATGGATTTTCTAAGAACCCTGCCCCTTCTTTGAATATATTCTCTGGGGTTTGTTGATGAAGCTAATATTAGAGCATGGCTAACACTCGGTATGTCAACACCTTCGTCCAAGCATCTAATTGATACTAATATCCCACCTATGGCACGAAAAACTTTCAATGTTTCTTCTGAATCACTTTCCATTCCTGAGACATAATAATAAGTTTGATAACCTTTTTTAATTAATTCATTAAAAATAACATTTAATTGTTCTTGATCTTCACAATAAACTAACCAGGAATCTCCCACTTTAAAATACTTTTTAATAATACTTATCGCAGCTGCTGTTTTCCCTTGAGCTTTTTTAACAATTCTTGCTCTCTTAATCAAAAGTCTATCTAAACTTTCGTCGGAATCAATTGATTCGTTTTTACTCAATAATATTGCAGCTTTTTTATTAATTGCTTTTGTAATCTCATTCCATTCTTCTTGTTCTTTAGGAGTGAGTTCTACAATTGCAAACTCATATCTATAAGGTGTTAGATTACCCTCTTTTATAGCATCGTATAAGGTATATTTAGGATATACTTCATTTTCAAAATATCGATATATCAGTTTAGTTCCTTCTGTATCGCGAAATCTTTTTGGAGTGGCGCTTAACCCTATACGTGGACCAGATTTTATATTAAAAATGTTTCTAAATGTTTTTGAACCTGCTCTATGAACCTCATCAACAATTAGAAAAATTTTCTCGGAATGATTTAATAAGTTAATAAAATCTATCGATGACGCAGTTTGGATGGTTGAAATAATCACTCTTTTTCGTCTTATTGATAAATCAGTAAAAATATTTAGCAATTTTTCTGTTTTCCACCTAGTATTGCCGTCACCACATAATAACATTGATACATTTTCTCCTTCAAAAATATATTCGATTTCTTTTCTCCATTGATTAAGTAGAATATTGGATGGAACAATTATTAAAGGTATTTCTCCTTTTTCAATGGATTGTCTTATCGCACAAAGAGCGGTAAAAGTTTTTCCACTCCCTGTCGCCATCTCAAATATTCCTCTTCGTCTCAGAGATTCCCAGTTATCTAATGCAGCTTTTTGGTGTTTTCGGATTTTTCTTCTAGTTTTTCCTTTTTCAGCATACCACTTGTCTAACATTTCATCTTCAAAATTATAGTCAAGCGGAACTGTAATCTCTGATATTAATTCTGAAATTTCTTTTTCACTTGAAAAACTTTGAATTAAATCAATTGCTTCGGTGGGAAAATCAAAAGTAATTACAGACTCAGATTGAGAATTCCATATTTCATCAAATCTTTCTTTAAAAGACTCAACTCTGATTTTATCTCTATCATTTTCCCAACTGGAAAACACGGAAAATGATTCTAAATTTCCATAATTGGATAATCCGTTAAATGTTTCGTTCATTGAACCGCCAAAAGCTATCTTATTTTCATTTTCATCAGTGAAAATTCCAATTTTATCATGCACTAATTGAGAGTAACTAGATGTGTTTTTACCAATAAACAATGCTATCTTAATTTCTAAATAATTATTTGAAATTAGCTTCGATAGTAAATCTAAAGACTTATCGAACTTTTCACTAAGTTCATCTATTTCTCTCAATATCGAATCTTTAAATAAATCCTCACCAATATTTTTATATCCTTCTATAATTGCTTGTATATCATCAACATGTAACATTGGAGATGTAATAATTCTAATTTTCCCACCCTTTTCAATGAAAGTTTTTAAAGCATCAGATATTACAACAAAAATGCTACTTCCAAAATAGCCTGTAATTCTATCATATTTTATTGAATTCTCCATGCATATTTTATAAAAATCAACATAGAGATTATCCTTATCTTTGCTATATAAGGGGAGAAAATTAAAATCTGTTAACATTCTTAAAAATACCAACAATTATTTTTTAATTTCTTTCAATGTTTCTATTGTAAAATCTACATATTGTGGATATAAATCAAAACCTATATATTTCCTACCTAAAGTTAGAGCTTCTATTCCCGTAGTTCCAGAACCATTCCATGGATCAAAAACAATATCACCTTCAGAGGTTGTAGCTAATATATATTTAACAGGGACATAGCCTGGTTGGCAAGCAGGATGATTAACACTCTTAGTTGATGATGCTCCAATTAAAACATTAACAGGAAGAGCTCCCTTTGGATTTGGTTTAATGATTTTATCTCTTGAAACATATTGAGGGCTGTTTTCACTTCTTTTTTTATATGTGGTGTTTTTATAAGTCGAAAGTGTAGATGATTTATATTCTCTTCTTATCTCATCTAAATTAATTGTCCACTTTGGTGATATCGAAAACCACAAAATATATTCATAAGCATCTTGAGCTGCTACTCTAATTCCTGTTGGAACTGGGTTTGTTTTAACCCAAATTTCTATATCAACACAATATAATTGATGTTTCTCATTTAGTTCTATTGCAAGTTTTTCAACTATTAGTGATCTTTGAGAATTGATTTTAGTAGTTTCCTTATCTCTATTAGCTTTGACATTAATTACAATAAATCCGTCATCTCGCATCTTTGGTTTTATTTTCGTAATATATTCAGAAAAAATATTTAAGTAATCTTCACTCTTCCAGGTTTTATAAGATCTTTTGGCGTTAGGATATGGTGGAGAACCATAAAATAATTTTATTGATTTATCAGGTAGTGTTTGAATTAAATCTAAACTATCGCCTTGTCTAATGTCAAAATTATCATAATCTTTAAACCAATTTTTCATTATATCTTCCTTTCGTATTTGTCTTATATTATAACATATAAATATAATTATTACAATATTAACAGAATAAACATTACATGAAATCATATGGACTTACGTCGTCTTCATCATCTTCATCTATTTCATCAAATATTGACGGTGTAACTTTTGTAACTTCATTAGTTAAACGATATTCTAATGTTGATTGTCTTGGGTTTGTTAAGCGGTTAGCCGCATAAATCATTAAATCTACATCACCTAGAATAAATAAGAAGTTTTTAGATC
>DUUN01000875.1 GCA_012841535.1 Gallicola sp.
AAAATTGTTTTCCCTTATTTTATTACAATAAAAAATTCTATTGAAATTAATCAATAGAATCTTTATTATTTTAAAATATACACTTAACATTAAAACATCTATCTTAATATAGAATTATTATAATTTATCATTTTAATTAGCTCTTTATAATTGTCATAAATAGAATCATTTTATTCCCCTTAGAAAATAGTTAGTATTTCTTTTGGAGTATTTACTATATAATCAGCCTTAGATTCTTTTAATTCCTCTAAGCTACCATAGCCATAGGTTACACCTATGGTTTTTAAATTAAATTTCCTTCCTCCTAAAATATCAAATTTAGTATCACCTATCATAAAAGATTTTTCCCTTTCGATTTTAATATTATCCAATATATATTGTAAAACCTCATTTTTATGGGATATTTTATGATCTAAGGTGGCCCCACCTATAAAATCAAAGTAATCTGTTAATCTATGTTGCTTTATTACTTCTCTTGCAAAAATTTCCGGTTTAGATGTAGCAAGTATTATTTTATTATCTTGTGCTTTTAAATTTTTAATTACATCGACTATTCCATCATATAATGTATTTTCATATACGCCTTGTTTTTTATAGTATTCCCTGTAAATATTAACTACTTCTATGGCCTTTTCCCTAGTAAATCCATAATTTTTCATATAGGAATCAAGTAAAGGAGGCCCTATAAAAGTATTTAATACATCTTCTCTGTTTTCATTTATTCCAACTTTATTTAAGGAATATCTTATTGAATTCTTTATTCCTTCTCCGGAATCTATTATTGTTCCATCTAAATCAAATAATAAAAATTGTCTTTTCATAATTACCTCTTTACTCTCTATTTTAATTACATTATATCAGTAATTATAAATATACAAAAACCCCCAAAATCCTTGTTGGATTTAGGGGTTTAGTCTATCTATTGGTTTTACTTAATTTCATTTCTAAATCTTGATAAAAATTCTTTGGTTCTTTCGTGTTTAGGATTTTCAAATAACTCTTTTGGAGTACCTTCTTCTGCTATAACTCCCTTATCCATAAAACATACCCTTGTAGAAACATCTCTAGCAAATTCCATTTCATGGGTAACTACAACCATTGTCATACCTTCTTCTGCTAAAGATTCCATAACATTTAAAACTTCTCCAACCATTTCAGGGTCTAAAGCCGATGTTGGCTCATCAAATAATAACACTTCAGGGTTCATAGACAAGGCTCTTGCTATTGCAACCCTTTGTTTTTGTCCCCCGGAAATTTGTGATGGCTTTGCATTTATATAGGCTGCCATACCAACTTTTTCCAAGTATTCCTTAGCTATTTTTTCAGCTTCTTGGCGGTCTCTTTTTAAAACCTTTACTTGACCTACAACACAATTATCTAAAATTGATAGATTATTAAAAAGATTAAACTGTTGAAAGACCATTCCTACCTTGGATCTATATTCATTTTCATTAAATTCTCCATCCATAATGGATTTACCATGAAATTTAATATCTCCTCCTGTTGGTTCTTCTAGTAGGTTAATACATCTTAACATTGTGGATTTTCCTGAACCGGATGAGCCTATTACAGATACTACTTCACCTTCTGAAATAGTCAAGTCTATATCTTTTAAAACTTCAACATCTCCAAAGCTTTTTTTCAAATGTACTATTTCTATTATTTTATTTCTTTCTGACATTTGCGCCTCCTGTACTAGACTCCATTACAAAACTTGCACTATCGAACATTTTCTTTTCTACTAATCTTAATATTCTAGTAATTGTAAATGTAAGTATAAAGTAAATTATAGCTATTATTATATAGGTTTGGAAGTATTTATAAGTAGTTCCTCCAATAGATCTACCTATAAAGAATAATTCTGTAACAGATATAACTGATAATACAGAAGTATCCTTAATATTAATTACAAATTCATTTCCTATTGATGGAATAATATTTTTAATAGTCTGAGGAAGTACTACATTTATCATTGTTTGTGAGTGGGTCATTCCTATTGCCTTACATGCTTCAAACTGTCCTTCATCAATAGAGTTTATTCCCCCTCTTACAACCTCTGACAAATATGCACCTGTATTAACTGATACTACTAGAAAAGCTGTAAACATAACTTTAGTATCTATTCCAAAAAGATATGGAATTCCATAATAAATTAAAATCGCCTGAACCATCATTGGTGTTCCTCTAAATATTTCTACATAACAAGCTAGTAGAAAGTCCACTATTTTCATTATGTAATATTTAAAAGGATTTTTTCTTTTATTTGTTTCAATATTTCTAATTACTGCAACAATTAATCCTATAATAAAACCAATACTAGTTGCTACAAGTGCTAACAACATTGTAGTACCAACACCACTTAGAATTAAGGATTTATATTCTAAAGCGATATTTTTAATATCTGTGAAAAATCCTACATCTTCATCTTCAACTTGAAGTAATATGGCATCGTCCATCATTTCAAGTCTTTCTTCCTCTGATATTCCTGCAAGAACTTCATTGATTTGTGGAGTTAATTCACTACCTTTTCTTATACCTACAGCTATAGACGTATCTTCAGAACTTGTTTCAAATCCCTTACCTTTTTCAAATTCCACATAGGTTAAATCTTTATTTTTACTTGTAGCAGATAAGGCTCCCGGTCTTTCTGATACATAACCGTCTATTTTTCCCGTTGCTGTACTTAAAAGCATGGTAGAAAACTTATCCATTGCCTTTTGTTTCTTTACACCTTTAATCTGATCTATTACAGTATAATGAAAGGTATTTAATTGTCCTGTAATTCTTGCACCTTTAAAGTCTTGAATAGATTTAGCATTAGCATACTCACTATCCTTCTTTACAACAATAACTAAATCAGAAGTATAGTAATTATTTGAAAAATCAATTTCTTTTTTTCTCTCAGCTGTAGGTGACATACCCGCTATTATTGCATCTATCTTTCCACTTTGTAGCGCTGGAGCAAGACCATCCCATTCTATTTTTACTATTTCCAGTTTTAATCCTAGTCCATCTGCCAATTTCTTTGCCATTTGGACATCATAACCATTTGCATATTCTCCTGGACTATTTGACACTTCAACAGCATCATCTGCTGAATTTGGCTGTGTCCAGTTAAATGGGGCGTAGTCCACTTCCATTCCCACTCTAAAGATCCCTTCTGTCGCTGTTGTTTCTGCATTACTTACTGTTAACGGACTTACTAAAGACAGAAGTAATACAAAAATAAAGGAAAGCGAAAAAAGGCCCTTTATTTTTCTTTTTATCACTACTAACAATCCTCCCTTAATTTACAAATATATCTTAGTATATCATAATTAATTGATATATTCATTCATAATATTAAATAATTTTAACATAAAAAAAGAAAGTTTTAGAACTTTCTTTTAGTAATATATAGTTAATTTATAAAATTTTATTAGAAAAAGTATCTTTAAAAGGGATATTCCTATTGTAAAAATATAAT
>DUUN01000219.1 GCA_012841535.1 Gallicola sp.
AAAGAGATAGAAGTTGAGTTTTCTTTTTTAGAAAATAAAGAAAATAAATTGGGAAATGGCGTATTGCAGCAAATTCGGTTAATGTGTGAAGGTGAAAACTTATACACTATAAAGTTTGGTGATGGTGATTACACTAATGAGTCATTTTGTTATAACAATCAACTGTTTAAACAATTGTTTGATGAATTTTTAAACAGGATTGATGACGGATCTTCCTTTAATTTTGATTTCGATCTCAATGAAGAGGAAAAGAATAAAGATATTTTATTTAAGATCCTTGGTAGAGATAGTAAAAACAGTAAATCTATTCATCTTAACTCTGCATATCACTACATAAAAAATGCAAGCAAAGATACTTTGGCAAATCTTTACTCTTTCTTTGAGTTGTTGAATGGTGTAGATGCCTTAAACAACACCTTGTTTTATACTCCTGCTTATGAATATCTCAAAGATGCAACAAAGGAGAATATAGATAAACTGATATATGAAAAAATTGATAACACACAGAGGTCGGACAACTTAATTCTTCATTTAGAAAATGTTGCTGATTTATTTATTAAATCAGAGCATACTTACTTTAAGGACTATTTTAAGGAGATGGAAGATGCATATTTACTTGAACTAAGTAGTAAATGGTGTGAAACAGCTGGTTTATTTAGTAAGTATGATGAGGGGAGTTCTGATAGTTCGTTTCTGAAGGGTGTTTCTATAAATAGAGTAGATTATATTAATTTTTCTTTAGAGAATATAGAGCTTTCCTCCAGCATTTTAAATACAAAAGCATCTGTTTTAAACTTGGAACAACTGTATGCGGTTATGTATAAGTTTTCGGATTATATAGAATCAGATTATTGTGAAAATAATAGGAAAGTTTTATCTGATAACTATTATAGTAAAAAGAATAATTATTTAGATGAAAAAGAATATGTTGCAATTAAAAAACTTGATGCATGGTTTAAGTATATAGAGCTGTTATTAGAAGATGCTGTTTTTAATCTCCCTGATTTTTTAGAAAATGTAGATTTTATAAATAGTAACCGCCCAAAAGTGGAACGCTTTTATGATTTATCTAACCAAAATGAAGGTTTTGGTCTTTTAATTAAAGAGTATGTTTCGAAGAATAATAGAAGCATACTATTAAAAGATAAGAAAGAATATAAACTTGGAGATTTCTTGCGCAAATGGGTGAAAGAGTTTGAAATAGCTGATGATGTGGTTTTTGAAATTACAGATGAAGGTTCAGGAATTTTTATCTATTTAGTAACAGAAGGAAGAAAAACACTGTTAGCAGATTTAGGCTATGGCATTACACAAGTACTATCTATGCTTCTCAAAATTGAATTAAGCATATTAAATAACTTTGAATTAGCGGGGTACATCGGTTTTTCTTCATATTATGGTAGTAAAGAGCAAACACTTACAATAGAAGAGCCTGAAGCTAATTTGCATCCAATGTTTCAATCTAAACTGGCTGATATGTTTATGGAGGCCAATGAGCTGTATAATATCAACTTTATATTGGAAACACATAGTGAGTATTTGATAAGGAAATTGCAGTATTTGGTGGCGAATCCAGAACATAGTGCTAAGGCTGAAGATATTTCTATCTATTATATGTATCATCCTGATAAAATACCTGAAGGACAAACGCAAGTTGTAGATCTTGAAATTAGACCTGATGGGTTACTTAAAAAGGATTTTGGAGAAGGCTTTTTTGATGAGGCCTCAAGTTGGACATTTGAATTGTTGAAACTACAAAGTTTAAATTAATGGAAACAATAATAGATGGTGCTATATTATTAGACTTCTTTAAAAGTCAACCAAAACAAATTCCTTTTGGTACAGAGGAGGATAATCTTATATGGAATTCTTTTTGGAGCTATATAAAATCGAAGACAGACTTAGATGTACGAAATTATAAACCTGATGATATTTTTCATGAAGCATTTTTTAAACATCTCACTACTGGTCGTGGAGATAGCAAGATTGTTATTGGTAATGAATCTCCTATACATAAAGAGGGAGTTGTGTTGGCTAAAAAACCAAGCACATTTTATTGTATAAATGGAGATGATGAAAGTAATAAAGAGATAGTAGAAAATAATAATGGCTTTATAATATCTTTCTTGAATAATTATAAAAAACAATGGGAGCGATTGAGCTTAGTGAATCATAACAAAACACTTTCTGTGAGGGAAGATGCGTATATAAAAAGCAACACGTTGAAGAGTTGGGATGAGTTAGATAACTACTTAACTAAGTTTACCGATGCTGTTATTGTAGATAACTATATTTTCAGCCACAATGATTTAATACCATCTAACTTTGAGAAAATATTGGTACAATTAAATAAAGCAACACCTATAAAATTTAATCTCACTATTTATACTTTTGAAGGTGATAAGACTAAATTGAATGGAAGTATTTTGATGCGAAAGTTAGACTCTATAATCGAAGAGCATAATATTAATTGTAATATTCAATTAATAATTGCAGATCGAAAAGTAAAAGAGCATGATAGAGGAATATTCACAAATTATCTTCGCATTAAATCAGGAGACTCTTTCAATTATTTTGATTCGCAAGGACGTGTGAAAACTAATGGTACAGACATAGCTTTTGCATCAATGACTGAACCAAATGAAAGGGCTGCTGCAATGAATGTGCTGTATGAAGTAAATGAAAATATTAAATATCTAAAAGAAAGAAAGGTTTTAATCCCTTTTATTTACGGAGAATGTGATAATAGGCTTCTTACTCAATTTGACTGAGCAATATCTATTATCCTTTACATATACGATTTAAATGGTTGTTTGAGAGTTAAATGAATAATACTATGGCAACAGGAACATCAGAAATACATTTCGAAGCACACATAAAAAACTACTTGGTGAATAAAGTGGGTGAATATCACGTGGTGTCACCTACTGAATATGACAAGGAGTTGTGCGTTATCCCCAGTGAGATAATTGCTTTTGTAAAGGAGAGTCAGCCTGAAAAATATAAGGCCCTACAAGAGCAATATGGTGCAGGAGTTGATAGTCAGATTGTGAATAATGTTGCCCG
>DUUN01000495.1 GCA_012841535.1 Gallicola sp.
TAGTATATTTCTAAATAAAATATTAATTAAAGAACAAAAAAAGTTGAAAGAATACTCTCTCAACTTTTCATATATTAATTAAAACTATATATTTTAAACAGAAATAATCTACAATTAGTATATTGCAATTGGTCCATAGGGACCTTCTATTATTTCTATTTTTGTTTCAAATACTTCTGTTAGAAGTTCCGGTTTCATAACCTCGTCTATTGTACCAAAAGCTACTATTTTACCATTTTTCATTGCACAAATTCTATCGGAATACTTTGTAGCAAAATTTATATCATGCATAACCGTTAATATTGTTCTTCCAAATTCATTAGCTGCGTATCTTAAATGTTCCATCATTTGAACAGAACGAGCTACATCAAGATTATTTAAAGGTTCATCTAAAAGAACATATTCAGTTTCTTGACATAAAACCATAGCTACATAAGCTCTTTGTCTTTGACCTCCTGAAAGCTCATCTAAATACCTATTTTCTAACTCCGTTAAGTGTAAAAAATCTATATATTTAGAAATAATAGCTTCATCTTCTTCTGTTAATCTTCCCTTTGAATAGGGAAAACGTCCAAATCCAACTAGTTGTCTAACAGTGAGTCTTGTAACAAAATGATTCTCTTGACGCAAAATAGTTAAAACTTTTGCCAAATCCTCTGATTTAACCTTAGAAACATCCATATTCGCCACTTCTATTTGACCTTCATCTATATTTAACAATCTTCCAATCATTAAAAGTGTTGTAGACTTTCCTGCACCGTTTGGTCCGATTAAAGAAGTAATACCAGCTTTTGGTATTTTAATATTTAATGGACCTATATTAACTTCACTACTATAGTTCTTTTTTGCATTATTAATTTTTATCATAAAGTTCCCTTTCTTAGCATTACAATTAAAAAAGTAATTCCACCAAACATTTCTATAATAATAGAAACTACTCCTTGTGCATTAAATACATGGTACATAAAAAAGTATGCACCTGTAATAATTAAAAATCCTATAACAAGAGCCATTGGAAAAATATACCTATGATCATATGTCGGTGCCACTTGATAGGTCATTGTTGCAACTAAAAAGCCATAGAAGGTAAGAGGTCCTACTAACGCTGTTGAAATTGACATTAATATTGAAACTAAAACAAGTGTATAAATAACTCCGGATTTATGATTTACTCCTAAAGTAGTGCTAGCATTTTTACCAAGGGACAGAACATTTAATTTTTTTGAGTAGGCAAATAAAAGAACTGCAACAATTAAAACTATTGGAATTGCTATTGGAAAATACTTTGGATCTGCATTGTTAACAGAACCAAATAACCTTGCCTGTAAAACATCAAATTCCGATGGAGCAAGAAGCCTACGCATAAAAGATGAAACAGATTTTAATCCTGTCCCAATAATAACTCCTATTAAAAGCATAAGTTGTAAATTTCCATATTTTCCGGAAAGTAACCAGCCATAAAGAATTAAGCACATAATAACCATAACAACTATTTGAAATAAGAAAAATCCTATACCCTTTGAGTTAATAAAAATAGTTAAACCACCAAAAAACATAGTTGCTGTGTGTATTGTTGAATATAATGCTTCAAACCCCAACAAAGATGGGGTAATAATCTTATTATTTGTACTGGATTGAAAAGCAACAGTAGAAAGACTTTGGCTTATAGCAGCAATAAGCATTGCAACTAAAGCTACTACCCTTCTTTTAACTACCGGTATAAATGATGGTGAATTTACAGGAACCGGATTGTTATAGACTAAAAGTCCATAGGAAAATACCACTCCCAATATTAATAATGTTATTAACAAAAACCAATATCTTCTTTCATCTTTTTTAGAGCGAAAGGCCTTAGCCGATCTATTTTCATTATGAGAATTTAAATTCAATTTTACACTTTTTCCTTTTTTATATGTTGTTTCGCTCATTTTGCCCTCCGTTGTTGTAGTAACATAATAATGAAAACAATAGCTCCTAAAGTACCAAGCATTAGGGATACAGGAACTTCAAATGGCATAATAATCGTTCTTGAAATAATATCACAAAGTGTAATAATTCCCATACCTAATACACAAACCCACGGTAAATTACTTCTAAGGTCATCCCCTCTATACATAGAAACAATATTAGGAACAATTAATCCTAAAAACGGTAAGTTCCCTATTACTGCCGCAACAATACCCACAATTAAAGAAATTATGCCAGTGCCAAGAATAACAATCTTATTATAATTAGCCCCAAGACTAGTTGCTATATCCTCACCTAGACCTGCCAAGGTCAATCTATCTGCATAAAAGAAAATTAAAATCGTAGCAATAACAATAAACCACAAATATTCATATCTTCCGATTTGTACAGGAGCAAAGGATCCAACAAACCAGGTTTCAATATTTTGTGTCATTTGAAAAACCAAACCTATAAAAGTAGAGATTGCAGAAATTACAGCTCCTAACATCATACCTATAATAGGTACAATTAAAGATGAACGAAGCTTAACCTTTCTTAAAAATAAAAAGAAAATCATAGTTCCTATAAAAGAAAAAATAATTGCACCTGTCATTCTTAACACTAAAGATGGTGCAGGAAAAATCAAATATACGAAGATTAGGCCTAAACCTGCCCATTCTATTGTTCCTGTTGTAGTAGGTTCTACAAGTCTATTCTGTGTAATAAGTTGGGTGACAAGACCGGAAATAGACATTGCCGCACCTGTTAACATCAATGCAGCTGTTCTGGGAACTCTTGTTATAAAAAACATATCCATTCCATCTTCCTGTCCTTGTAAATCATAGACACCTGTAAACAAAGATATTATTCCTAATATAAAAACAAGAATTATGGCCAATATAAAAGATTTTGTCCATAATTTGTTTTTATTATTATTTAGAGGCTGAGTTCTCTCAGCCCCAGTTGTCATTTTCATTCTTCTTCCATACTCCTTCATATTACTTCTTTAAAGAATTTGACATATTTTCAAATAATTCTATATAAGTTTGTATTGATTCATTTGTATAAGTATCTTGTGGTGCATATAATATTTTACCTTCAGAAACAGCTTTAGTATTTTTAAGAGCTGGTGAATTATCTATTACATCTTGAGCAGGAACTGAATCTTCTGATGAAGAAGTTGCTGCATCACGGTCAAGAACAAAAATCCAATCAGGATTACTTTCTGCTATAGCCTCAACAGAAATATCATCTCCTTTATGATCGGAACTAGAACCATCAATTTCTAAAGCAGATTTCCATCCAAAAATTTCATACATAGGTCCCCAAACACGTCCTGATGTTGGAGCTGAAAAACCAATTTCCCCACCTGAAACTACAACACTCATAATTGTATCTGTTCCATTATATGCATTTTTAGCATCTTCTATAGCTTTATCAAAATCGGCTACTAATTTTTCCGCCTCTTCATTTTTTTCAAATATTTTTCCTAATGATTTCGTAGCATTCTCAAG
This sequence comes from Gallicola sp., assembly GCA_012841535.1. GTDB lineage: Bacteria > Bacillota > Clostridia > Tissierellales > Peptoniphilaceae > Miniphocaeibacter. Next base: position 3,462 of record DUUN01000495.1, read on the forward strand.
TCCATTTACTAAACTTTCTCCTGCTGCTCCATTTTCACCGGAAACATCAAAGCCAAGATCAATAACAACAGCGTCTGGAACTAAGGCTTTTATTTCTTCATAAAAACTGCTAAATCTTTGTCCTACAATTACTAGTTCAGGATTAACAGCTGCAATAATTTCAAGATTCGGTTCCCTGTGGTCTCCAATATTTTGTACCTTCTCATCGTTAACATATGATAATTCCTTTGGCATAACTTCTTTTGGCGCTGCAGCTAATTCAATATTCCAATTTGCTAATGTTTCAAAAGTTCTATTATCTAAAGAAACAACATTTTTTGGATTTACAGGCACCTCTACAGTACCGTGAATATCTTCTATTTCAACTGTCGAAGTATTTTTATTTTCAACTACTTCAGTAGTATTTTCAGCAGTTTCAACTTTTCCTGCATTTTCATTTGATGAACCACATCCTGTGACAATAACCATTAAAGCTATCATTAAAACAGATAATTTAAAAATTTTTTTATTTCCCATATATATTCTCCTTAATA